>JACPKO010000046.1 GCA_016186985.1 Candidatus Daviesbacteria bacterium | reverse complement strand
GTCAAGCTTGACTTATTGCCTTTATATAACTTTCACCACAAATGTAAAATATTACCTTGCACTTGCTAGTTCCGGAAGCATCACACCATTCATATTTTTAAAACCCGAGCTTGCCCTCATTGCCGGAATAGGGTTTTTAATTAGTTTATCCATAGCTTATTTTAATCTCTCGACAAATTTAAAAACTTATGTAAATTTTGCGCCGGTTAATCTTTTATCCTCCCCTATTAAAACTTTAAATACCTTAATGCTTCTGTCTCTTACGCTGGTTTTCTATTTTCATTCCAATACAATTATTCAAACCCGGGGATTTAAATTGCCAGAGCCAATTATTGATTGGGCAATTGATTTATCCATGCAGGGAGCAAACATTCCGGTCAAAGGGGAAAAATATTTAGCCCAGCTGCCAACTCTAAGCCAGGAGCAAATTAATCTGCTAAAGCAAAATCCGGAAATCTTGAAACAGTACGGCCTTGACCCGAAAGATCTGGACGAGCTCATCCCAAATGAAAATTCCGGTCCTGATATCAAGTCGCCAAACCAAAGTGCAGTAAAAATAACACCCTCTCTGCCTACAGCAAACCTTAAGGATATCATTAAAGCCCAAATTACTGATTCTCTTGACCAGATCATCAAACCCTATTTGCTTGCGATACCGATCATACTGGCTTTCCTCTTTTATAGCTTAGTAAGCTTTGCTTTATGGATTTTGTCTTTTTTTCTAAGCCCCGCAATATTGCTAATTTTTTTCATTCTTGAAAAAACGGGTTTCATCAAATTTGAGAAAGAAACGCGGGAAGTTAGAAAACTTGTGGTATAGACAGTTGAATTTTGAATAAATATGAATATAATTCTTCTGTTATGCCTACAGGTATCGAACTGGTAACTATTCCTCGTGAAGATTATCAAAAATTAACCGAAACTGTCGGTGACTTAAAACAAGCTCAAGAAGATCAAGATAGAATCAATGCCGAGGCGGAAGCAAGATTTGATGACCTGCTGAAGGCAACCGGGCTGGACAGGAATCCGAGAACCAGACGGGCTCAGCTTTCAGTTGCTACCTGGGTTTCTTCAAAAACCGGTTGGTGGTCTGGAGCTTTAAGCATTACACAGCTAAGTAAGGAGGCTCTGGGTCCATTTTTAACTTCAGCATGGAGTAATCCAAATAACTTACTCTATCAAACGCTCTCGGGAACTGCGCAAAATATTTATCCTGATTTAGTACCGATTATTCAGGGAGGAGCTCCTTTCGTAATAGGATTCGCACTCGGAGGGGACCTCGGATCTGCAATTGGAAAGTTTATCGGGACTCAGGCTGCACTACATTGCCCTGAAGGAAATATTATCAACTTGCCTGCTAATATGGTCATTCCAGGATGGGTTCAAGCATTAAGTCCCAGGCGCTTAGCAAGAAGGGCTTTAACGCTCACCACATCAGTTACTTCAAACCTTTAGAGGACTCATTTCTCCCCAGTTTACCCCTGATTTTAAATCAACTTTTACTGGAACAGATAATTCCAATGCATGTTCCATTTTTTCTTTTATCATTTTTGCTGCCTCTTCAACAAAATCAGGATCACATTCAAATAAAAGCTCATCGTGGACCTGTAAAATAAGTGGGCAGTGAACCGCTTCGCTAGTGATCAGTGAAGAGTTTTCTTCCCTTTTCCCTTTTCCCTTTTCCCTTTTCCCTAACTCCCTGTCTATCTCTACCATAGCTTTTTTAATCATATCAGCTGCTGACCCCTGAACAGGGTGATTTATAGCAGCCCGTTCTCCGAAAGATTGAATCATCCTATTTTGAGAGGCAAGTTCGGGAATATATCTTTTTCTTCCTCCTAACGTCTGCACAAATCCGTTTTTCATCCCCTCCTCTAAAACTTTAGCCATCCAGATCCTGACTTTTGGAAATTGCATAAAATAATCATCAATGTAGTTTTTGGCAGTAGCGTAATCAATTTTAAGCTGTTTTGACAAAGCTCTCGGACCCTGACCGTAAAGCGTTGCAAAGTTCATGGTTTTTCCAACCATTCTTTGCTGTCTTGTCACCTCATCCAAAGGTACATCAAATATTTTCGAAGCTGTTGCGCTGTGAATATCCAGTCCTTCTTTAAATGCTTTGATTAAATTTTCATCCTCCGATAAATGAGCTAAAATCCTAAGTTCAATCTGGGAATAATCCGCTCCCAGAAAAATTTTTCCTTGCGGGGCTATGAATGCTTTTCTAATTTTCCCCCCAACTTCACCAACCGGAATGTTCTGCAGGTTTGGATTTGTTGATGACAGTCTTCCGGTTGCTGCGCCCTCCACATTAAATGTTGAATGAATCCTTCCGTCTTCACCTACTGATTTAGGCAATGCATCAATATAAGTAGAAATAAGTTTAAAAAGCTGACGATACTCAAGAAATAAGGGAATCATCGGATGGGCAGCGGACAACTCATTTAAAGTTTCCTCATCCGTGCTTCTTCCGGTTTTGGTTTTTTTGTAAACCGGTAATTTTAAATCATCAAACAATACCTCTGATAGTTGTTTTGGTGAATTTAAATTAAATTCATGCCCGACTGTTTTGAAAATCTCAGACTGCAAATACTCCAGCCTACTCTTTAGTTCCTTTCCCAATTTCTCTAAAAATTTAAGATCAACTAAAATTCCTGTTTTGCTCATTTTTTCAAGAACTTTTGATACAGCCAAATCTAAGTCCGAGGTCTGTTTGTTCTGGCCATTTGAAACCGACGGGGCATTTAACCCAAGCTGGTTTCCACCTTTAAGCGGATCCTTACCCTTTCCGGTAATCTTATTAAGTAGGCTTTTAAACTCCAGCTCTTCAAAAACCTTTGCAACTTCTTCACGCTTGTAGTCTTTAACTGCACATAACGAAAGGTCCAGTGTCGCCAGTTTTTTACTCAAAACTGCTGATTCTGCCCCTTCTGATAGTAATAATCGCATTCGTTCCGGCAGAGTCTTTAAATTTTCAGGTAGATATATTTTTTCTACAGAACCGAACTGGTTAATAAGTTTGGTCGCAGTAACCGCGCCAATACCGGCAACTCCCGGGATATTATCGGACGCATCTCCGGCCAAAGCCTTGAAGTCAATTATCTGGACCGGCTTAAACGAATACTTCTCAATGAACTCTTTCTCTCCGTAAAGCCCGACATCCAGAAGGGTTTTTTTAGGCATTAAGATTTTTACATACCCGTTGATAATCTGCATAATATCCCTATCCCCTGTTAAAACAATTACCTCTATCCCGCCCTTTTTACCTGCCTGCTTTGCCAATGTTCCGATAACATCATCCGCTTCATAACCGTCAAGGCTAAATTCAGGAACCCCTAAAGCGTCAATTACCTCATGCACCCGTCCGTACTGGCTTCCTAGAGCTTCATCCAAAGGCTTACGGGTCGCTTTATACTGGGTGTATTCTTTATGTCTGAAAGTCGGCGCGGCTTTATCCCAGGCAATTGCCAGAAAATCGGGTTTTAAATCATCCCAGGTTTTTAAAAACATATTCGTAAACCCGAAGACCGCGTTTATTAATTCGCCTTTTGAGGTGGTCAGTGGAGGTGTCGCATGGAATGCCCTATGAAACAGCGCATTTCCATCAACGAGTACAAGTCGCTTCATGGGTTGATTCTACCAGAAAAAGAGCGCCTAGTATAAAAGAATAATCAGGCAGCTTGCAAAATATCCTGTGCTATCTGGCTTCCGATAAGAGCCATGTCGTGTGAGATCCCAGGAATATTTTGATAAGAAAACTGTGGAAGCTCTTTGACCTTATTGACCCGTTCCTCGGTAGTTAAAGAGGTATCACTATCGGGATTATCTATCATATATTGTTGTATTGCATTCAACCTCTGACTTCTAAAATCAAATCCTTGAGAGTTTCTGTCTAATCCGCCATCTTCTAGCGAAAAACTAACTCTCGCACTTTCAGACCCGGCAGCCGCAGTCTCTATCTTTTGTTCAAACCGAGCTCCAGCTGAGTATGGATCAACTAGTCCTTCGTATACCCTGTCATATCCACCATTTTCTCCCGATGACAAAAGCGGGTAGGCAGAAATATCCCTCCTGCCGAAAGCATTTCGGATAGTTTTAGTTGTCAGCGTTTGATCATTCGCATAATCATCAACAATAATTATCGATGGTTTGCGGTCAGGGTGTTCTGCCTTAAGCCGTTCGGATATTTCTGAAGCTTTTTGTTTATGATAAGTTCTTGATTCAAGAGTTTTTCCGTCAATTTCCCCAGACGCCTCTTCAGGATCAAGTTCCGCGCTGTAATCTTCATCTTTTCTTAATGGTTTAAAAGGAATTAATTCAGGGACTTTATCAAGTCCCCTTTTTTGAGCAATGGCTGCAAAAACCGGCCTTAAAACATCTGCCAGAGGCGTAGCTGAAGTATCGGGCAATATTACTGCATCAGGCAAATTATCCGGGTAGTTCTCTAGTATTTTAATCATAATATTACGTATTGATTCATCAAGATAACGCTGATCTCTTTCTGAAAGGACTTTAAATTGAACTTCAGATTCAACCCTCTTCCTGTCGACTCCATCTTCTTGAGGCACTTTAAGTGCATCGCGAATCTTATTGTTAACTCTGCCTCTTCTCATATAGCCCTCAGCTTCCTGTCTGCTTCGCTCTAATTGTTCTTGTCTCTCTTTCTCTTCTTTCTCTCTTTCAGCTACCCTGGTCTTATTTTCTTCTGGCAATTTATCTACAACATCCTCTGCATACTTTAAAAGAACCTCGCTTATATTCAATAAGCTTGCCTGGTCGCTAAATTGGGTCTCGATATCTGAAATCCGCTTCAACAGTTCCGGATTGTTACCTAAGGCACTTGCATTAATATGTAACCTAATGTGATTAAATTGTACGTTGCCTGGAGTGCTTTCTACAGTAGTTTGAGGAAGCCTCAGTGATATTATGATTCCGTTTGCAGTTTTGACTTCCATATCCATAAAGCTCATTAGAGCAATTGACCTTATCGAATCACCCTCTGACTGACCAGCTGCCTTGTTCAAACTTTCTATTATATTGCTTACTTCATCAGGTACTTTAACTAATGGAGTTGTTTCGCCTCCTCTTTCTATTCGTCTTCTATCAATTTCGCCTAAATTTACTCTATTCAATCTCGCATCATAATATTCATTCTCGCCATTTTTAAATCCAACATCGTCCTCCGCTATTTTATGCAATCTCTCTGTAGTTACCTGCATCTTATCCAGTAACCCAACTTGTTCTATAGTTTCCAGTACATGCTTGGGTCCTTCCGCTTTAGATAACTCTTCTTTTCTTAGTTTTCCCAAAAGTCCACCTAACCATCCTTTTCTTTCTTGTTGCTGTTTAGGGTTTTGAGCTTCTGGTTTAGTCTTGTCAATAAGTTGGCCTTCGGGACCAAAATGGGTAGCTCTAATTTCGGCTATAGCAGGGCGGACTTCAGCGCTCATAT
>JACPKO010000050.1 GCA_016186985.1 Candidatus Daviesbacteria bacterium | reverse complement strand
TCACTTGTCACTTGTCACTTGTCACTTGTCACTTTTATTATCCTAAACTATAACCCATGCCCTCAAGCATTTCTACATATTCATCAGCCTTTTCGTTATTGCACGCCTCACAAAAAGGAAGCATGCAAAAACTAATTTCCTTATTTGCAATAATTTTCTTTATTTTTTCTTTAAAAATTTCCTCAATTTTTGATAAATCTTCAAGCTCAAAAACTTCCGAAAAACTTTCATCCTTAGGATCCTGCCAAAAGACGACTTTGAACCTGGCTTTCTTAAAGCCCTTACCTAAAAGTTCTTCCTGCAAAAGCAAGGTGTAGAGCTTAGGCATTAAGTCCATATCCATATTTTGTTTTCCCTTTGTCAAATCCAGCCGCGATTTATAGTCAATAATTTCCGGAGTACCGTCTTTGCCCATTTCCAAAGTATCCGGCCCTCCCCAAAGGACATATTTTTCCTTATCTATCTCTATAATTTTTTTGCAAAAATCTATATCTAAAATAGCTTTTCTGAAGCTGTCTTTAGCATCTGTTAAATATTTTCTTAGTACGTCCTCAGCAGTTTTAATGATATCTTCTGAAAAAAACTCAACGACTGCAGTAGAAAAATTAGGATGCTTATTTGAGGCTTTTTCTTCTTTAATAATCAACTCCGAGGCATATTTTACCGAATTGACTAACCTGTCTATCGGAGCTTTATACGATCCCTTATCCCTGTTTCTGTGAATTTCTTTAATGGCCCTGTCCAGCAAAACCCCAAGCGCCATTTGCGGGCTTCCCTTGCCTATCTCATATTTTTTATCAAGGTCGTGTTTTACTAAAAATTTAAATACACAGCTGTCAAAATCATGGAAGTCAGAAAGGGAATATCCTCTTATTTTAGGTATGAAGTCGCGTGCCATAGGTTTGTATTGAACCATATTTTATGGTATTTTGCATAGAATGCCAAAAGTTGTTTTAATTGCTCTTCTTCTGCTCCTTACTCTTCCCTCTTCCCTCTTCACTGTATTTGCCAGGACTACGCCCGAGGATATTTATAACGAGCAAAGACAGGCTTATGAAACAAAGCGCCAGACTTATTCTCTGGAAAACCAAAAAAAACTTGATCAATATGAAGAAGAAATCAAAGCCCTAAATGCATTTATTACACGGGAATTAGAAAATAATACTTTAAGACAGGGCGAAATATTAGATGAATATATAAGAAGAAACAACATACCTACGGTTCCTGAAACCGATGGTATCAAAAGAAACCTTGAAGATCCGGTTGAAAATGCCCGGTATTGGATAACTTACGCCCACGAAGCAATTGCCTTCCAGGCTGCTAAAAATTATTTATTCGCACTGACAGGAGAGTCAAATATAAACCGTGATATTGTAATCCAAATTCAGGCATTGCAGGGAGATATTGGAGTTTTAAAAAGCAAAGTTGAAAAATCAAAACAGGCACTACTTTCTTTACTAAAAAAATGATTAGCCCAAAAACAGTTATCGGAGTTGTGATTGTTGCCATATTAATTGGTGTGGTTTATGTAAGTTTTGAAAAAAACTTTTCAGGGAATAAATCAATCAGCACCTCTCAATCTTCCTCTGCGCAGGAACTTAGCAAAAATAATTTTCCTCAAAATTCCTCTGTAATAAATCTTCCGGGTCCGGAAGCTACCTTAACTCCGATTTCGGAGGGTTCGGATTTGCAGAGTGAAGCCTCAAATTTGCAGATGCGGGATTATTCTTCCTATTTTGAAGATTTGAAGAAAAAAGCGCAGGAATGATCAAAGTCTCATTATTTGGAAAAAATTCCGATTCGATCCGCCACCTTTTACCCATGTTCGTCTTGCAGCTTGTTGATGACAAACCCGACGTAATAATCTCTTATGGTGGCGATGGAACGCTTTTATCTGCGGAAAGAAAATTCCCGGGTATCCCTAAATTACCGATCAGGGACAGTAAGGTTTGCAAAAAATGCTCGTTCCACTCAACTGAAACACTGCTTGAATTCTTAGGTCAAAGAAGGTTAAATTTCCAGGACTTCCCAAAACTTGAAGCCAAATTTGAGTCTTATGATATCTTGGCAATAAACGATATTGTTATAAGAAATTCAACCCCTATGCACGCTCTAAGGTTTAGGGTTTTGAAAAACAACGAACCCGTAAAACCAGATGTTTTTATCGGAGACGGGATAGTCGCAACAACACCTTTTGGTTCAACCGGCTATTACCAAAGCATAACCCGCCAAACTTTAAACGAAGGCTTCGCCATTGCCTTTAATAACACTACCCTGCAGATAGAACCGCTTAAATTTACTTTTGAGGATGAAATCAAGATGATAGTGGTACGCGGGCCAGGCAGCCTGTCTTCGGATAACAGTTCTAAAATATTATTTTTAAAAGAAGGGGACGAGGTCAGGATTTTTGCCTCAACCGCAAAAGCGCGCATATTTATGGATACGCTGCGATGCAATAACTGTGTAATTTTAAGGGATAAGAGACTGCGCTAACGGTGGGCTGCAACGTTAGCCCTATGCTCCTCCAGAGTCGCCGCATAGTAAGAATTTCCTTCTGAATCATGGAAGTAATAAAGGTATGGTATATCTGAATTTGCATCAGCTACTGCTTCAAGCGACATTAAAGATGGACTGGATATTGGCCCGGGAGGAAATCCGTTATTCAGGTAAGTGTTATAGGGAGAAACAACACCAGTATAATCCGTAATTACAACCGGTTGCCAAAACTTTTCCAGTGTGCCGTTTTTTAACTTTAAAGAATCTTTAGCGTATTGGACGGTTGCATCAGCATCCAGTTTCATTCCCATATTAAACCTTTTGAGCAAAATGCTGGCTACCTTTGTTCTCACTTCTTTGCTTCTGCCTTCCCTCTCGACAATTGACGCCAAAATCACCCCCTGCTCCGGCGTGAGTCCCTTGGCAGATATCTTCTTTTGCAGTTCCTGGGTGTATTTTCTCTCAAAGTTTGCGCGTAACGTTTCAATTATTGTCTCGATAGTAGCATCCGGATGGAAAAAATAGGTATCTGCAAATAAGTAACCTTCGTACTTTTTTGCTGCTTCAATAAATTTTGAATTTTGACCTATTGGCAAGCTATGCTTAATTTTGAATTTTGAATTCAGCTCCGCTGCTATTTGCTCCACCCTCCACCCTTCGATTAAGGTAACCTTTATGTCGGCGGATCCCCCTTTAAAAACTTCAATAATTTCATCGCTTGTCATTGAAGGCGATATAACAAAATCACCGGCATTAATTCCTGTAAGTCCGGCATTTTTTGCTGCCAGTTTAAAAAAT
>JACPKO010000040.1 GCA_016186985.1 Candidatus Daviesbacteria bacterium | reverse complement strand
TGAAACGCGGCTCATCTGCAGGAGCAAAACCAATAAATGATGCAATTGTTTTATCTTTATCGTAATGTCCGGCCACTGCGACCTGGGCTGTACCGGTTTTACCTGCGATTTTATAATCCACTAACCCGTTTAGTTTTTTTGCAAATTTTGCCTCTCCCTCATCTACTGCTCTTACCATCATATCTTTAACAAGTCGGGCTGTTTCGGACTTTAAAGGCTCTGCTACGATTCTGGGCTTAATCGGATAAATTTTTTCCTGATCCCGGATTACAGAAACAATTTGGGGTTCCATTAACTTTCCACCGTTGGCTATCGCTGAAACAGCAGTAATCAGTTGGATCGGAGTTACGGAAATACCCTGGCCAAACGAAGCGGTGGCCAAATCAATTTCTTTCCAATCTTTTTTAGCTCTCAGGGGAGGTGAACTTTCGTCCTGAAGGTCAATCCTGGTTGGTTTACCAAAGCCAAAACCAGTAATGTAGTCATACAATTTATCCGCACCGAGTCTTTTTCCTGCAAAAACCATACCAGTATTGTCAGAATGGATGATTACATCGGTCATCGTTGCATTTGGGTTGTATTTATTATTCCAAGTCCGGATAGTATAACCCGAAAGCGATAGGGGACCAGTGCAAATATCACATCTGGTTTCAGGCGTGACCAGGCCTTCGTTAAGAGCTGCCGCCATAACCAGTACTTTAAAGGTAGATCCTGGTTCATAAGAGTCGGCTGTTATTGGGTTCCGGTGATGGCTGTTAGGAAATTCAAAAGCCCTTAGCGGATCATAATCCGGGTAAGATGCCATAGCTAAAATTTTTCCGGTTTTTGGATCCATAACAACAGCCGATGCACCTTTTGCCCCGTATTTTTCCAGTCCTGTTTTCAATTTTTCTTCGACGATATGCTGGATCGTCCGGTCCAAGCTTAAAGTAAGTGTTTTGCCGGGTTTGGCTTCCTGAACTAGAAACTTACCAATAAGAATCGGAAGACCTAGAGCATCTTTCTCCTGGGTTAATAATCCTTTTTTTCCTTTCAGCTCGCCGTTATAAAACCCTTCCAGTCCGAAATATCCTGCTTCCTCGCCATAGGCATCCGACGCTACAAACCCGAGCAAATGGGAGGAAGATGAACCTTCCGGATAGAACCTAAGTGAGGTCTCATCAAAACCTATACCCTTAAGTTCCAATTTTTCCAATCGCTGCTTTGCAGAAAGGTCTATTTTGCGGTTTAAAGAAACCCAGTACAGATCTTCATTTAATTTCTTGTAGATGTCCGTATCTAGTTCTTTTTCTTTTTCCTCTCTTGAGGTTTTTAAATTTTCTGCAGATTGCGTGCTCTCGTAATTTTTAAAATCCAATTCGCTTAAAAAACTACTGAGCTTTTTTGCAAAATCCTTTTTATACAGATTGATAATTTTTTTTAAATCCGAAGGCGGTTCTGCAGATAAAAGGGTCGTTTGCCGTTCCTTCGTGAATTTTTTTGAAATTTCATCGTCAATATCTTTAGGCTGCAAATATACTGAAAAGGCAGGCTCAGATCCCGCCAAAATAGAACCGTCAAAGAAAAGAATAGAACCTCTTGGCGCTACTACCTCCCTTTTAATAATTCTCTGGCCTTCCGCTTTGGCAACAAGCTCATCATGATAAAAAATCTGCCAGTAAAAAAGCCTTAAAATGATTAAAATAAGTAAAAAGAAAAAAACCCACCGGATAATTTTTAGTCTCATAGCAGATTAAAATTAGGGCTCCACTCTAATGACCTGGGTATTTTTTATTTTAGTAAAACCCAAATTTTGAGATTTTTTTTCATTTAAGTTGAGTGATTTTTTTTGAGCAATCTGGTTTTCCAGATAATTGTTTTCGAGTTGGAGTGAATATTTAGTACTTTCTAGACCACTAATTTTTTCCCCAAAAGTAGACAGGCGGTTGGCAACCCAAATCTCTATGGTGACTACAAAAATAATAAGAAAAATCAAAGTAATAACCAGCTTCCTTTTAAAGTAGAAAGGCTTAATCAAAGACTTACTAATCGATTCGGGCATTAAATTCATTTTCGCACAAAAATTTCCACAGGGTCAATGGGGGTGGTACTTTTAATCCTGATTAACAAACACCGCGAATATCCCGGCTCCGGGAACGGACGCAATTAACTTACTCCCTTCGATTTTAGTCTCTAAAAGCTCCCAGGAATTACTGGGCTCGTTAAATCTTCCGATTTGAGCCTCAGCGGGCGCGCTATCAATCAGTTCAATTGTCAAATCTCCACTCGGAAAAGTTTTTGCGGTCGGAAGATTCATTGCATAGATCTTACCTAAGGTCTTTTTACCTTGGGGCATCTTCGGCGCTCCGGTCAGATCATTTACGATTGTAAAACCGATTACTGAAAGTTCATCTTCAGAAACTTTAGTTCTGTACTGGAAATGGTTATCAGATGAGGAAATTTGTCCCAGTGCAACATCAGGCTTTTGCAAATGCCAGGCAGTTACCATCTTATAAACAACATTTGTCTTATCGCCCTTCTCATATTTCTTTTTGATATTTAAAACTAGGATCCCATTTTCAACGTTTTTATCAAAAACACAGTGCGCAGTTGCGAAGGTGTCACTCTTTGAACAAGTCCCAAACAGAATTTCCTGCCTGTATTCGCTTTTTTTACGCGTAGAGGAGCCTTGCTCATCTTCGGCTCCTATAGTTCCCTGGACTCCGCGGTCAACATTGCCTATTCCCTCATCGGCAGTAGACCCGGCTGATTGATAAGCCAGCTCGTAATTAATCGATTCGTAAGCGGCGACTCTGAAGATATTTAAATAGATTGCGTTTCCGTCCCGTCGGGGCTCCAAAATGGCGTAAGGCCCCTCGGGATTAAAACTTAAGTCAATTTCTTCAGTTGGTAAATCCGCGGGGTTGACCGTAAAGAATTTATTCACCGCAAACCCGATACCTATTAAAATTAAGAGTAAAATTACTGTGAGAGCAAGGTTAACTCTGTTGGAGAGGAATTTTTTGAGCTTATTCATAAAGGCAGTTTAAGAGACTTTTTTTGCAATGAACTACTCCGCAGCAAGCTGACGGAGTATCAATGTTCTTCTTGCCAAGTCGTGTACGCGCAGCTAAGCTGCTCGGTATTTGGCAAGAATAAACCCTGCCAATTGGGAAATCTTTATCCTTTCCTGCTTGGCGCTGTCCCGGTCCCTTATCGTTACACTGTCATCTTTTAGTGTATCAAAATCAATGGTAATAGCAAAGGGCGTACCTATTTCATCCTGAGAAGCATATCTTTTTCCAATATTTCCCCGGTCGTCCCAAGCTACCATCATGTCAGGTTTTAACATTTCATAAATTTCCTTTGCCTTTTCAACTAATTCTGATTTGTTGTGAAGCAGCGGAAAAACAGCTACCTTGTAGGGAGCCAATGAAGGCTTCAGTTTAAGAAAAATCCTTGTCTTGTCTCCTTCTTGTGCCTCAGTATATCCGTCCAAAAGCACGGTCAAAACAGATCTGTCCATTCCGAAAGTCGGTTCTATAACATGCGGAATAAATTTTTCGCTGGTAACAGGATCTCTATAACTTAAATCAGTTCCTGATTTTTCGGAGTGATTCCTTAAGTCAAAATCTGTTCTATATGCGAGTCCATAAAGCTCTTTAAATCCCCATGGAAATTTGTATTCAATATCTTCAGTTCTTTTTGAATAGTGCGATCTCTCGTCTTCGGTATGCTCTCTCCATCTAATATTTTCTTCCTTTAATCCCAAAATATTAACAGTCCAGTTAACCAT
>JACPKO010000029.1 GCA_016186985.1 Candidatus Daviesbacteria bacterium | reverse complement strand
TCTAAGTGATTGATTTTTTCAACAGTCCATTTTGGGGCCGATTTTTCAATCCATGCGTCAATATCCGAAATTTTGATTAAAATTTGCTGAAGGTTTTTATTCGCAGAAAAGCTTTGCTTGTTAAAACCATAGGAAAACAATCCCTGCATCAGTTTAATTCTCTGCAAGTGCCGCGGGTCTTTGGAAGTTTTCATAAGTTATTTATGCCCGGGTTACTTTTACAGCTTCGTCTGAGACTTTTTTGCCGGCGTAACTACCGCAGTTACGGCAGGCCATATGAGCTAAAGTTTTAAAATTACAGTTGCGGCAAACCACAAGGTTAATAGCAGACAATTTTATAGCTGCTCTTCTTATATTTTTAACTGATTTAGAATGTCTTTTTTTTGGTTCTTGAGGCATTTTTATTCGTTTTAATCTGGAGCAACTTTTTCAAAACTTGATAATTTTACTCTAAGGCGAGGGTATTTAGCAAGAGAGGGGTCACCGCTTAGGATTTTTTGCGCAGCCAGCCGGGTTTTTTCGATTAATTCCAGATTGGAGAAAGAGGCAATTTTTAAGTCAAACCTGCCGGATTGTCTTTTCCCGAAAATTTCTCCTGACCCGCGGATTTTTAAATCAATTTCCGAAAGCTTTAATCCATCCGAAATCCTTTCTAGATTCTTAAGCCTGGAAATGATTCCGGATTCTTCTGAGCTCGGAAATATCAGGCAATAAGACTGTCTGTTCCCCCTTCCGACCCTACCTCTTAACTGGTGAAGCTGTGAAAGCCCAAATCTTTCCGCGCCCTCAATAACCATAATTGTGGCGTTTGAAACATCAACCCCTACCTCAACAACTGAGGTTGAAACTAAAATATCAATTAATCTATTCTTAAAATCCTGCAAAATTTGAGCTTTTTCTTTTGGTTTCAACCGTCCGTGGAGCAAACCCAATTTTAATTTTGCAAATACTTTTTTTAACTTTTCAAATTCATCGGTTGCAGCTTTTACTGTTTTTAAGGTTTCCGAAATCTCAATAAGCGGGGTGATTATATAAATTTGTTCGCCCTCTTTTACCCTTTGTTCAATAAATTTGTAAGCATCCGGCCGCTTTTTTGATGGCACAACGTGCGTCTTAACAGGTATTCTTCCTTTGGGTAATTCATCTATGATCGATAAATCAAGGTCTCCGTATAAAGTTAGAGCAACAGTCCTCGGGATAGGCGTTGCAGTCATGGTAAGAAAATGGGGGATTTTTGCTTTGTTTCGGAGTATTGCGCGTTGTTCTACACCGAACCTTTGCTGTTCATCTATAATCACTAAACCCACATCACTAGCGATTAGCTTATCGGATAAAAGGGCATGGGTGCCAATTATTATTGCAGGGGTATCACGGGTACCAAGTGTATCAAGAGTATCACGGGGCTCGATTCCAGACTTCGTTTTTTCTCCTCGTGGTACCTTTGGTACTCGTGATACTTGTGATACCCTTGTAAATTTTCTGCTCCCCGTATATAACCCCACCTCAATCTTAAACGGTTCCAGGAGTTTTTTGAAAGTTGAGTAATGTTGGAATGCTAAAATTTCCGTTGGTGCCATGTATAAAGTTTTGAACCCGTTAAGGTGGGCAATGTATGCCACAATTGCAGCAACTACTGTTTTACCGGATCCGACTTCTCCCTGTACTAATCTGTTCATAGCTATGCCTTTTTGCAGATCCTTTAAAATCTCCTTAAGGACTTTTTGCTGGGCTTGAGTAAGCTGAAAAGAGAGACTATTTAAAAAGTTTGTCAATTGTCCATTGTCAATTGTCCATTTTCCAATTGATGGTTTATTCTGCCAATTATTTTTAACGATTAAAGTTTTAAGCTGAATCCAGAAAATTTCATCAAAACTTAACCTTTCAGTCGCATCTTGGACATCTTTAAAATCTTCAGGAGAATGGATTTTTTGGTAGGCTTCTTTTAAAGGTATCATCCCATTACGGATTTCTTCAGGTAAAGGATCTTCAATAAATAGTTCAGCCTTTGGAAGAATTTGGGAAATCTTGGTTCTTAACCATTTTGAGCTTATTCCCTCTGTTTCCGGATAAACTGCAATCAGTCCTCCCGTATGCAGGCTCTCATTATTCCTACCCGCGCGGGGTGTGGAATAGCTTGACACATCCGGAATTTTTTCCCAAACCGGCATAATGATTGAAAGTTTTGAACCATATTTGGTTAATTTTCCTGAAATCTGTAGTTTATCGCCAACCTTGATGCTTTTTGCCAAATAAGTTGAGTTAAACCAGGTTAAGTTGATGGAGTTTGTTCCATCATTAAAAATCGCCTGGGTTAATTTTTTCCCGTATCTTGTAAAGATATTTTTTATTGACCAGATTTCCCCTTTTAAAGTAACTTTGGAATTAAGCTGGGCTTCGTTTATCTGTACAATTTCAGAAAAGTCATCGTATCTGAAAGGAAAGTGGTTGATTAGATCGGAAACAGTCAGCAAATTTATTTCTGCCAGCCTTCTTCCGTGGATATAGCCTATTCCTGAAATATGCCTTAAGTGGGTATCCAAATTCATGGAGCAATTATACTACCTTAATAAAGAAAGAATGGCAGGAGAGAGGACGCAATTAAACCCAAAGCGCCGATAGCGGAAAGAATGATAAAAATTATCCGGTATTTGCGTAAAAAAGTATCCATTATCTGACTGTAATCATTTCAATTTCCTGCAAAGCTTTTCTTTTAATAGGATCACTAAATACTTGTCGAACCCTCTCTAGTTTTTCTACTAGCCATTCAGCTAATGCGGTTTTTAGGGGTTTTGGATATAGTTTACCGTTTTTGTAATCATCCTCTAGGCTTTGATAGTCCTTATAGATTGTTTTCTTACCTCCATGCTGTTCCTCCTCTGTAACCATAAACTCAGCTGATTCATCATAAAAAACTAAATATCTCACCCAATTTAAAATAGGATTTTGTTCTGATTGTTTTGGTGGAGCAAATGCACCGTTCACCTTTAGAAAAATCTCATCTTTACTATCATGGATGCTAATGCCACTTCCTGGTTTTGACTTACTCATTTTCAGCCGCATGGCAATCTCGTCTAGATTTAGCTCTGTTCCTTCTGGTACTTTTCCTGAGGTATATTGTATTTCTAGTGTAGGGTCTGAAAAATTCTTAGATAAATTTAAACCAAGAAGAATAGGTGTATGGATAGCTATTGGTTTTATTTGATTACCGTTTTTATCTTTTAGTGCATTTGTTTTTATCTTAAATGCGGATTCGCGGGCGATAACATGTACTTTTCTTTGGTCCATCCCAGCATGGGCAATATTGGTTTGAAGTAAGAAAATATCAGCAGCCTGCATGATCGGATACATTACTTTAGCAGTTTCCATGTTATCCTCAGCCTCTTCTCTCCCCATGATTGTCATTGATTTTTTTGAGCGGGAAAGCGAAGTATTTTTTGCCATTTCCAAAAATGTAAACCAAAATTCAGGGTGTTTAGCGTATTCTTCGGAACAAAGTTTAAATATTAGTTTTTTTGGGTCCCCACCTATGCTTTCAAACAAACTTTCCATAGCGGGGATAAAATATTCGTTCGCCATTCTTTTGATGGTTTCCAAGTCTCCCCCGAGTTTATCATTAATAGCTGAATGTAAATCCGCCAGCCATATTATTGTTTCGCCCCCAGCATCCTGAATGTCCTTAACTTTCATCAGTTGGAAAAGGTAGCCAATGTGAAGTTTTCCGGATATCTCAAAGCCAATATAATGCCTTAGTGGAGTTTCGGATTCGATTAATTTTTTTAATTCTTCCTCTGTTAAGGTTTCCTCCAGGTTTCTTGTAATAAGCTGGAATTTTTCTTCGTTTGTCATACTTTGCTTCAATTATAGGAACCTGACTCGCAAGACCTGTTAATTATCCTCTGGATAATTATACAAATGTTGACCTAAATAGAATACCCTCCTTAATTTACATTATCAGTACGGTCGTACACTTAATGTAGTTAGGATTTTCCAAAGTCCACATTTTCAGCCTCAAGTATACTGACCCATGTTGTAATCCCCAGGTCCCTTACGTACCACCTCAATATGTCTACGCAGTCAATTTTCGAAATCCAGACACTTTTTTGCATCTGTGTAAAACTGAATTCTCTTAACCTTCTTCTGAATAAATTCCTCGTTACTCTATACTTTTCGGGAATATCAAAGGCTACAATCCGCCACTTTTTATCCCATTTACTTTTAGAGTTTTTAATCCGTTTCCAGACTGCTCTTGCTTTGCCTTCGTCAGAGAGTTTAATTATAAGCTCTGATTGGTCAAATTCAACGAACCCTTTTTCCCGAAGCCTTCTTAATGCTTGGGCGAAGGACGATTTTTTCAAAGGACGGTCATACCCTTTTGCATAAATATGTGTATTGTATAAGAAATCTTCAAGCCTGACATATCCATCCACAGTTTTTTCCAGGCCTTCCAAAATTAAATCACCGATGCTTATTGTTTTATTCATACTACAATAATAGCACGATCGTACTATTAATGTAAGTAATGATAATTATGAAGTTAAGGAGTTAAGAAAATTTGGAATAAGAAAGAGCTAGTTTTTCTACCTCTTCTAAATTTTTAGTCTCCATGAATTTTGCGCGGATTTCCGAAGCTCCTTCAAAATCAGATATATAGCATTTAAAAAATTTTTTTAAAATGACAAATGATTTTTCCTCGCCCCAGGTTTTTACAAAAAGCCGTGTATGTTTTAAAAGCTGGTTTAATCTTTGGTTAAAACTTAACTTGTGGACTTTTTCGGATTTTTCAAAAATCCACAGGTTTTTAAAAATTCCTGTCCCGATCATAACTCCGTCAACACCGTATTCTTTAATTTTGTCCAAACCATCCAGATAAGATGAAACATCACCGTTTCCTATAATCAGGGTTTTCGAATTAATCTTATCCCGCAGTTTTACCGCCTTTGCGATTTCTTCCCAGTGCGCGGGAACCTTACTCATTTCCCTAACTGTCCGACCGTGGACTTCTAGTGCGTCCAAACCCTGTTTCAATAAAAATCCTATCCACTCCTCAGTCTGAATTTCCCTTATCCCGATTCTGGTTTTAATGCTTACGGGTAATTTTCCGCCTTCTTTTACCGATTGAATTATTTCTCCCGCAAGCTTTGGATTATGAATCAATGCAGCGCACATTCCGCGTTTAACAACCGACTTCTCAGGACAGCCCATGTTAATATCAATCCCGTCAAACCCCATTTTTGCAACCAATTGGCTTGCTTTAAAAAATTTCTCCGGATCATTTCCCCAAATTTGAGCGATGATAGGACGCTCCTTCTTTGTGTATTGAAGCCGTCTGCTGACCGGTTCAAAACCTTTCTCTGAAACAATACCGTCAACTGACGTAAACTCCGTAAAATACAAATCAGGTGCAGCCAAATCCGCGATGATCTGACGAAAAACCGTATCGGTTACATCATCCATAGGCGCTAAAATAAAAATCGGCTTTTTTAAAGTCTTCCAGATATTTTTCATGCAGGAAATTATATCTCTTTTTACTAACTGGAGCTAGCTGATGGGCTTGGAGCTGGAGAAGAGCATGACTGAGGGGTTATGGTTTTCGAATCCGAATGGCCCGATTCACCTCCTGAATTTTTAGCCTTTACAGAGTAAATATAAATTGATCCTGCGCTAACTTCATTATCAGAGTAGGACGTTGTCTCAATGTCCCCGCCCACTTGGTTTCCGTCGCGGTAAACTTTATAAGATGAAGTACCGGAGGTTGAACTCCAGGTAAGGATAACTTTAACATTGGTATTATTGCAGCCTGAAGTTGTTGTAAGTCCGGTGGGAGCGTTAGGTGCGGGCTGTGGGGGGTTGGAACTGGGTGCCGGGCTTGGTGATGGTGACACAGCAGGACTAGTTTCGCCAGATGGTGACGGACTGGGACTAAGACTTGGGCTGGGGCTTGGTGATGGTGACGGAGAAGGTTTTGGTGATGGCAGCGTTGGTCCGTTCTGCTTACTCTCAAGTATTTGCTGCTGCTGCTGCTGAGGGCGGTTTTGAACACCTGCAACCTGTCCGGTCTGAGGCGACTCATTTAGATTACTGAAAACACCGGGTGTTGGTGAGGGGAAACCTTCTGAGGAAGGATCGGAGCTAAAATAAGATAAGAAAATCACTACCCCGAAAACCGAAATTATACATATCAAAACAGCAACCCCGTAGAGCAGTTGCTGTTTTGTTGACTCACTTACTGAATAATTCCGGAACAAAATCCGCACTTTTAATTCTTACCCTTTCCGTTGCAGACCATACAATTTTCTTTATGGTCATAAATACTGTAAATCCCCGCGGCGCCGACTAAGATATAAACAATATTTTCGATTCCCCCCATACTTCCAAATAGCATATTTACCAGGTTAAAGTCAAAAAGGCCAACCAATCCCCAATTAAGTGCGCCAATAACGACGAGTGAAAAAGCTAAGAGATGTAACCACTTCAAGTAAACCACCTCCCTTTAAATAATCTTAGCGCTAAAAATATTTAAAATGCAAGCAAAACAGAGTAAAACTATTTTACTTCACCTTATAGTATTTTATGTATTTTAGGCTTAACTCAAAAGAACAGCCTCCTCAGTTTGCTACTGTTAAAAAACAGGACCTCAAATCTACTGTTGCCTCATCAGGAACCATAGCTTCCAAACAAGCTGTTAACTTAAAATTTAAATCTTCAGGCAGACTGGCTTATCTGAATTTTAAGGAAGGCGACAGCATCTACCAAGGCCAGGTTATTGCCGGACTGGACAGTAAGGAACAGTCCATTAATTTGCAGCAGGCTCAAAATACCCTAAGGGAAAGGCAAGCTACTTTAGAAAAAGTTTTGGATGACATTCATCTTTTTCAATATGGCAACGGCGGGTTTTCTAATGTGGGGTCTCCTAATGAAACTCAAGCTCAAAGACAAACAAGAATAGTAGCAGAGGTAGCAAGTGATAATGCCTACGATAGTTTAAAAAGTGCCCAGAGAGCTTTTGAAGACGTAACTTTAATATCACCTGTGAATGGAATAATTATTCAACTTAGTCCTGTAGTTGGCGAAAACATCACTGCTACAGAAACCATTGCCAGGGTAGTTGACACCTCAGATGTTGAATTTGATGCCGAAATTGATGAATCAGATATTGCCAAAGTTCTTCCGGGCCAAAAAGCAGAAGTAACTCTTAATGCATCTCCTGATGAAGTATTCTCCGGGGAAGTTTCC
>JACPKO010000028.1 GCA_016186985.1 Candidatus Daviesbacteria bacterium | reverse complement strand
GTTGGAGCCATAAAATTCGCCTTTTTGAAATATTCGGTAAGTTCAGACATTATTTATGATCTTGAAGAATCAGTGTCGATCCATGGCGACACAGGGCCTTATGTAATTTATGTTTATGCGAGGATCCAATCACTCCTAAAAAAAGCTGATCGCGCAATAAATAATGAGGCTGAAGAAAGTGAGGACGAGCTTCAAGAAGAAAAAATCGCGCAAGAAAGTTCGCTTCTCGTTGCTCGTGACTCGTTAGGAAAGAAAGCAAAAAAAACAAACGCACAAATGACCAAACGAGATTTCGAGATAACGAGTCTCGAGCCTGAGGAGCGGGAAGTTTTACGCTATCTCGAATATTTTGACTTTACAATCAGCAAAGCGACAGATAATTTCCAGCCCAACGAAATAACAAAATATCTTCTTAACCTTTGCAAGGCTTTCAATCTATTTTATGAAAAAATGCCAATACTGGGTTCCAAACAGGAAGAATTCAGGCTTATGCTTTGCAAAAGTACAGCAGAGAATATAAAGTTAGGATTATACCTTTTGGGGATAGAGACAGTGGAGAAGATGTAGAATGAATAAACAAATAAACAAATAACCCAATAAACCAATTCCCAATTTCCCAATTTGGGTCATTGGATATTTTTTAGGTTAATTAGGTCAATTAGAAATTAGAAATTTTATTATGTTCTTTAGATCCGGCCATCGCAGAACATCAAATCCTATATTAAAACTATTCAGGCTTTTAATGAGCCTGGTGATTATTATTATTTTGGCAGTAGCCTTGCTGCAGGCCTACAAAGCTTTCTCCGGCTATGATCCTTTAAAACTTGATTCATCTTCGCTGGGTAAGTTTTTAACTTCGGATTCAGCCTATGGAGCAATTATTAAAATGTTGACCTTCAATCCGAAAGATTCCCTGACCGGGAACGCTTTACCGGGATCCGAAGGATCTCCCGGGGAAGAATTAAAGTCCAATGCTCCGGTTAAATACAAGTTCGCGGTTCTTGCAGACTCCCACAAAGACAGTGCAAATTTGGAAAAAGCCCTGGCCCAGGCAAAAAATGCGGGTGTGGAATTTGTAATTATGATGGGGGATTTGTCGGATACGGGAACTGTTGAAGAATTGGAAGCTACAAAACAGGTTTTAGAAAATTCAGGATTAACTTATTATGCCCTGCCCGGAGACCATGACCTATGGGATTCCCGGGATAAAGAAAACGATCCTACAAAAAACTTTGTCCAATCTTTTAAAGAAACTTACCAGTCGATATCTTATGATAACGTTCGATTAATTTTGATATATAATTCTGATAACTATTTAGGCTTGGACGGGGTACAACTTAAATGGATTGAAGATGAGCTGGAAAGGGTTTCTGCTGCCGCCCCTGAGCTTATCTTTATTTTTGCACCAACACCCTTTTTCCATCCGTCATCTGATCATGTTATGGGTAAAGTAACTCCGAAGCTTTCTTCACAAGCAGAGCACTTAATGACAACATTTAAAAGATTTGGGGTTGATTTAGTTTTTTCTTCAGATACACACTTTTTTTCAAAATATAGCGAACCCAAAAATGAGCTGGATATGATAACGGTTGGTGCTGTTACCTCCGAAAAGAATCCCCAGGCACCGAGGTTTGCAATTGTTGATATTTTGGAGGACGGAAGCTACAATATTCGGGAAGTAGAGATTAAGTAACTTAAGCTGCTTAGGTTGCTTAATTTACTTAAAAAATGAAACAACAAACCCTAATCATCATCAAGCCCGATGGTGTAGAGCGGAACCTTATCGGCAAAATAATTTCATATTACGAAGAAGCAGGACTCAAAGTGATCAGGCTCAAAATGGTTCAAGCTGATCGGGATTTGATCATGAAACACTATGAGGAAAATGAAGATTACATGAGGGCAATTGGCCAGAAAAGCAAAGATGCGGGGAATCAAGTTAGAGACACATTAGAATACGGACGGATGATCGTCCAGTCTTTAAGGGATTACATGACCTCAGGTCCGGTTGTACCGATGGTTTTGGAAGGTGACGATGCAATTGCGCGAGCCCGAAAAATAACCGGCTTTACAGATCCAACTCAGGCTGATAAAGGTACAATCAGGGGAGACTTAGGCAATGACTCAATAGCCAAAGCAAACAGTGAGGGTAGGCCTACTAAAAACCTGATCCACGCATCCGGTAACGGGGAAGAAGCGGAAAAGGAAATAGAGCTTTGGTTTGGAGAAGAATAATCCTTTAATTACCAAGTGTCCAAATTACAAGTAACAAACAAGCTTCAAATTAAAAATTTCAATGATCAAACAATTTAGAATTTGAATATTTGATATTGTTATTTGTTTGGAATACTTGAGATTTGTTACTTGGTGACTTAATCTATTATACTTAATCTATGCTCCCTCATATACCTTACCCCTTTGAATTCATCCATATAAAATCTTTAAAAGACTTACCCCATCTGGTAATTGTTGTTTCATTAATCTTTGGAATCGGGATAGGCGTATATTTAGCACTCCAGCCCCAGATTTTTAATAAACAGGCTGCAGGGGATTCGATTGTTGCGGTGAAGTTTATACCTGAGAGTATTCAGGTTCAGGCCGGAAGAGATTATGAAGCCAAAATTGCTGTCAATCCAAAAGGTACCCGGGTTAATGCGGCAGCGCTTAATGTTACCTACAATCCTGAAGTTATATCGGTTCTGGAAATCACGAACGGTGGTTTTTTACCGGTGCAGTTAAGAATTAATAATGATCATCAAGGCAAACTGACTTTAATTTATGGCTCGACCATCGAAAGCCATGCTGATAAACCCGGTATGCTGTCTGTTATAAAGTTTAAGGTTTTAAAGGAGGACGCTGCATCTTTTGATGTAAGTGCCACGAGCGAGGTGTCGGTTTATTCAAAAGAGGGTAATGTGCTTACTGTTTTTCCAAAGCTTGTTATAGAGCCATCTGGTATTGCAACTCCAAAGGAAGAAATCCGCTATCCTGATAATCTGCTTCTGGAAAAAGCTTTTTTTGCCAGTTCCGAACCGGTGGTGCGGGATTTTCGGGAAAGTTTAGACCCAAAGCCCGTCCTAAAGTCGGGTAGGGTTAAACCGGAAATCTCTTTAGCTTTTATCAAACAGCTAGCGGGTGATATTTTTATTAGCCCAATTGTTGCTTTAAACCAGGTTGTAGAGGAGAAGGTAGGGGAGATAATCAATAGGAGTGAGGAGTGAGAAAAGTCGGGGACCAGGGAATAACAACCTCTCGCTTCGCTCGAGAACGTTGCTTTTTCCTTCGGAAAAAGTTGAACCCTGTACATCTCGGACCCGAACCGAGCGTTCTACCGGCCTGCCCGCCAAAACTTCTGTCGGGGATGTGAGATTTGAACTCACGACCTCTCGGACCCGAACCGAGCGCGCTACCACTGCGCTAATCCCCGTTGGCTTCGGCGGGCAGGCCGAACGCAGCGTTCTACCGATGAACTACACTCCGAAAATATAACCTTCGTTCAAGTATCATATTATATTCTAAACCCCATATATAGCGACTAATCTTAAAACCTCGGGTGTAAACCCGGGGATGAAGATTGCTCCGAGTACGCAGCACGAGGACAAGCGACCTAGTCGCTTGAAGCTAGAAGAAACCACGGGCGTAAGCCCGTGGAGCTTCATAAAGAAATGGTTACAATATAGTTTAATAAAATCAGACGATCGTTCAATTATGTTAAACTGTATCTATGGTTTCTAAGAAAAGAATATTGCTTAAAGATTTAATCCTGGAAGCTCTGGAAAAAAGCATTGATGGTTATGTTAGGGTTGAAGATTTTTTATACAACACTCATATTTACGCTCGCGGTTATGATCGTCCCTTAAAAAAAAGTAATTTATCTTTGGCGCTGAAACAATTAAGAGAAAAAGGATACATTAATACTGAAAAAGATGGTAAGAAATTGATCGTTAGGCTTTCTCAGACAGGTCAGGATAAAGCAATCCTAATGAAAGTACTCCAAACCGGGGAATGGGATGGGAAGTGGAGAGTAGTGGTATTTGATATCCCTGAAGATATGAGGAAGGTACGTAATATTTTTAGAGCCAGACTTAAGATTTGGAGATTTACTCCCTGGCAGAAAAGTGTATGGGTTAGTAAAAAGGATCTAAAAGATGTACTTAGAAAATATATTAGAGACATTGGCATTAAGGATTGGGTTAAAGTTTTTGAGTCTGATAATTTAGAATAGTTTAATAAAAATAAACGATCGTTCAAAAACGTTAAACTATTCAATCAAATATTAAATAGGTTGCAATAATAGTATAATTTGTATGTTTGGCCTCGTAGAATATAAGCCGTCGTAGCTCACCGGATAAGAACCTGCCTTCGGCAGAACCTTGAAAATTTGGCTTTGTAGCATAATGGATAATGCAAGCCCGTCCTAAGGGCGAGATTGTGGGTTCGACTCCCGCCAGAGCCGCCAAATTTTTAGAACAAGCATGAGGTTCGACCTTTTGCTAAAGCAAAAGGCAAGGTCCTTGAGCGAAGCGAGAGGTTCTTATTCCTATCGACGGCGCAGATTATTGTGGGTTCGGCTCCGACGTACGTCGGAGGGCGTATTGTCCCGCCGGGGCCGCCAGACAGTTTATATTTTAACAACTATGAAAATTGGTGTAATCTTGGGAAGTATAAGAGATATAAGAAGAGGAGGTAGAGTTGCTAAATGGCTTATGCCTCAACTTTCCAAATTCAAGGCTGTTGAAATAGAGCTTCTTGATCTTAAAGATTATCCCTTGCCGTTTTTTAATGAATCAAATTCTCCAGAGGGGCTAAAGGGTGAATATACGAATACAGTTGCCAAAAAATGGTCAGCCAAAATAGCCTCAATGGATGGATTCATTTTTATCACTCCCGAGTATAACCACGGAACATCCGCTGTTTTAAAAAATGCGCTGGACTGGCTATATTATGAGTGGGTAAGGAAACCTGTTGCTTTTATTAGCTACTCTCCTAATGCCGCGGGTGGAGTTCGTGCGGTGGAACAACTTAGACAAAATGTTATCGAGCTTCAAATGGCTCCGCTTAGGGAAGCAATTCATATTACTTATGTTTTAGATACCCTTGATGAGCAGGGTAATTTATTAAAGGGACACTTCGATGAGCGTTTGGTCAAGCTCATGGAAGAACTCCTCTGGTGGGCAAATGCTCTAAAAACTGCAAGAAACGAAGCCCTTAATACTTAATACCGTATACTATCATTATGGCCTCTAAAAGATTTAAGAAAATATTTTTAATCAGATTTTTTACTTATTTTTCAATAATTACCGGTTTTATCATAATGCTGGCCCAGTTTGGTCCTGTATTATCAGTTGAAATAAATTACCGTCTTGACCAAATTACCGGCAAGAAACATCAGCTGGCCCAAACAGTCATAACCTCGCAGGGACAGATTCAGTCTGAGGACATTTTAGAAGGCGGGGCAAACCCGGAACCTCAAGCTCTGGAAGGCTTTGGGGATGTTGCAGCATCCGGAGAAGATCTGATCAAACCTGTTTCAACTGAGTTTGGCCTGGTTATTGAAAAAATCAATGCCAATGCTAAAATTGTCCCCCAGGTTGATCCGGGTATCGAGAAAGATTACGTCGCAGCCTTGAAAGAGGGTATTGCCCAAGCAAAGGGTTCGACTGAGCCTGGCGAGGACGGTAATTTGTTTTTATTCTCACATTCAACTGATGCACCCTGGAATATTACCCGCTATAATGCCATATTCTATTTGCTTCGCGAGCTTGAAAGCGGGGACAGGGTAATTGTTTTTTATAAAAACAGGCGGTTCGATTATATTGTTTTTGATAAAACAATTACAGAAGCCTCTGACATTAGTTTCTATACAAACAGGTATGATAAACCGGTATTGACTCTGCAAACCTGCGACCCTCCCGGAACAGTCTTAAAAAGATTAATTGTCAGGGCAAAGCTGGCGGGAAGCTGAAAAGAAAGTCAAAAGGTAAAATTCAAAAGTCAAAACTAAGAAAGTTTTGCAAGCAAAACTTAAATTATAAGACCGCAAGCTATGTTTATTAATTTTTACGAAGTAAAATTCCATACTTTTGCCTTTTAACTTTTGCCTTAATATCATATACTTAAACAGATGAACAAAAGGTTTCTATTTACAGTACTAAGCTTAATAGTGATTGTTGTTATAGCGGGTGGTGCGATATTTTTGGCTAAAGGCTACCGGTACCAGCCTGATACCGGGACATTTTCCGGAACAGGAATAATTTCGGTTTCCTCTATTCCTGACCAGGCATCAGTTTATCTTGACGGGCATTTAACTACGGCAACAGACGACAACATCACCTCGCTGCCGCCAAAAACCTATAAGGTTAGGATTGTTAAGGAAGGTTATATTCCCTGGGAAAAAGATATTGAGGTCACCCAGGGGTTGGTTTCCGAGATTAAAGCCACGCTTTTCCGGTCAATCCCGACAATCTACCCGATCACTTACTCAGGTGTTGATTTGGCAGTCCTTTCACCGGATAACTTGAAGCTGATGTATATTATTCCCAACGGCCTTGAAGGTGGGGCTGTGGCTGAAAAAAAATCCGGAATCTGGGTCTGGGTGATGGATAACCCCGGGGGAATCGGTTTAGGAGGGGGCGAGGTACAAAGGCAGTTAGTTCAATCAAACGGGGTTGATTATTCTAAAGCTTCATACCGCTGGTCTCCGGATTCAACTCAAATATTTGTTGACCTGCCGGAGCGGAAACTGCTTTTGGACATCAATAGATTAAATGATATTCCAAGAGATATAACTGCAAATTACCAGGCAACTCTAAAATCCTGGGATGAAACTGAAAATAAGAATAAATTAACAAAGCTTGAGCAAATTACTGATTTGACTTTGCGTAAAACTGCTTCAAATTCGGCTTTGCTGAAATGGTCTCCTGACGAGACTAAAGTTTTGTATAAAAGCTCAGATGGTAACTATAAATTAAACGACCTGAGTTTTAAGAGAAACTTCGATTTGCCGAAAGCCTCAAGTTATGAATTTTTACCTGACTCAAAACATCTGGTAATGCTTGAAGTCGCAGAAGCTTCGCCTAAACCTAACCCAAGCGGAAGTCCGGTCCCTTCTACAATCAAGGATCAATTTACTCCGGTCAGAATTTCAATAATTGAAATTGACGGTACCAATAAAGCGGAAATTTATTTCGGATCGATTGCTCCGGAAATAGTTGTTCCCTGGCCGGATGGTTCACGGCTGGTTGTAATATCTTCTTTGCCGACCCAAACAGCTTCTGAACCGAATCTCTACGGGATAAATCTCAAATAAATTAAGTCACTTAAGTGTCTTAAGCCTCTTAAGTAACTTAATTTAGTGTTTTTGATCTACTTAGTATATCTTGAGATAGGGTGATAAGTAACTTAAGATACGTAGGTAACTTAAGTTAGCTAGACTTCTATGTTCAAATTCAGCAAACGTATAGGAATTGATTTAGGTACTGCCAACTCACTGGTATATTTAGCCGGCTCGGGTATTGTCTTAAACGAGCCTTCAGTTGTGGCGGTTTCTACAATTGACAACCGGGTTTTGGCTGTTGGCAATGAAGCTAAAGAAATGTTGGGCCGTACTCCGGGCAACATAACCGCAACAAGACCGATG
>JACPKO010000027.1 GCA_016186985.1 Candidatus Daviesbacteria bacterium | reverse complement strand
TTTGTGAGTGGGGCTCCTGTATTTACACCTCCTGAGGTCGCAACTAAGGGTAAGAGCAAATACTAATTCAAAAGAGCAAGAAACAGAGCAGTACGGCGGAGAGAGGATAGATGTTTAGTGTGGAAAAAAGACCAAAAAGAGAGACCGTTTAACAGGGAGAAAAGGGCCAGACAAAACCTGAAACTGGCACTGATTGTTCTTCTGGCGCTTGGGTTATTGTTGACTTTAGGGAAAGTCTTCCAATTTTTTTCAGAATTTCAAAAGCCATTTTATGTTTTAAACACTAAGCCAAGAGAATTTTCCTGGGATGGCTCTTCTGTTTTAAATTTAGTTGTAGCCCGTTTTCAAAAAAGGCCCGACGGGGTTGAACTTGAAGATTTTAATTTCGTCAGCTTAAACGGGGAAGAGGGTAAAATTACAATACTAAAACTTTCAGATGAGATTCTGCTTGAGTTACCCAAAAACTTCGGTTCCTGGAAACTGGGAAGCATTTACAAGCTTGGACAGGAAAATAAACCTCCGATGGGGGAGGACCTTTTAAAAATGTCCGTTTCGAAAATGCTTGCTCTCCCTATAGACGGCATTATAGAGGTGGATTCAGATCAGCCTCTTGATATTGAATCTGAGGTTAATCTTTGGAAGAGCAATTTATTAACAGGATTTGGATTTCTTACAAAAATCCGTACTGATTTGAGTTTAAAAGAAAGTATGGATTTTATAAACAAAGCCGCAAAAATCCGCTCCGATAAAATCACCTCATTAGATTTATTCCGCTCAACAATAACACAAAGCAAACTCCTGCCTGATTCAAGCCGTGTTTTGGGGGTGGATGGGGTTAAGCTTGATACCTTTACAAAGCAAAATTTAATTGACCCTGTTATCTCAGGTGAGGATCTTACAGTTGCAGTGTATAACGGTACAGATCATGCGGGCCTTACTTCTGAGGCTGTCAGGTTAATAAACAATCTTGGAGCAAGGGTTACGATTATTACTAATACTTCCGGGAAATTTGTTAAAAACGGAGTCTTTATAAATCAATCGGAAGGGGGAGAAGCTAAAACAAGCAGGACTTATAAACGTCTAACTGAAATTTTTGCGCTTAACTGTCTGAAGGAGGAGTGCAAAACAGCGGATTCGGAGGTCTTAAACTCCAGGGCAGCCATAAGCGTTGTTTTAGGGGAGGAATATTTTAACTATTGGTCTTCGCGTTAAGGGTTCTTTTGCTGTGCAAAAGCAAACATATCCAGTATAATTCCCCAATATGATTTGGATCGTTTTATTTTTCATTATTATTTTAGTTTCAGCAGTTCTCGCTTTCCGGTCGATGAAGGATTATGAGGAATTTCCCGGCAGCGAAAATATAAACTCCCTTTTTTTTGTCGCTAATTCTCAAAATTTCACTGAAAACTCTTTAAAAAAACTTCATAAAGCTTTTCTTAACAGTAAGCAATTTTTTTCGCTCGAAAGGTTAAACAAAGGCCAGGAAAGGGTCCTGGTAATTTTCGGACCAAGAGAAATCCCGGAAATTTTGCCTGAATTAAAATTAGTTGAAATAGAGGATTACTTAGCTGACCCAAATTCTTTAGAGCAAAATAACATGGATAAAAAAGTAAGTGTCAATCATGCTCTGACATGGTTAATTGAAGGCAAACTTAATAAAAAACCGCTTCATATTGGTGAGGAGTTAAAAAATTTGGATCTGGGAAAAGATCAGCAGTTTCATATACAAATAGTTGCCATTCCGGAAGCTGCAATAACTGATTTGGAAAAATTCCAATCTACAATCCGCGTAATGGTGGTTGAAGATGATTCGATTGAACGGGTGGCTTTGGCCAAAATTTTAACCCAGGGTTTGGAACAGGCCACCGGTTTTAATAGGCACCAGGATAATTTTCCGGAACAGAAAAAATTCGAATCTTTTAAGCAAAGAAGTTTAGTGCCTAAAGAAGTAACCCCATTCTCTTTAAGCTGCCAGGAAATTTACGCCCTTTTAGCCTAAACAGTCATTTCATCGGATCCGTTTGTCAAATCAACCCCGTCATCTCCAATCCGTTCGCCAATGAACGGTATGTTTTCAGACGAGAAAGCAACGATCCTATTTTCATCCAAAAATGAAGCCTGATTTTTAAACTTTTTCGAGCGGTAAATTTCCCTGATTAGAACTGTTAACCCGTTGGGCCGGATGGATTTAATTATAGACATGTACTTATTTCCGCCTTTTAAAAGTTTTAGCAAATGGAAAGCGCTATCATCAGGAAACGCTCCTAAATAAGAGTTTGTGGAGTCCGTAACCGAAACACCCCGTTTTTTTGGAACAAGACTCACAACTGTTCCCGGCGACAACTTTAAGAGTTTTTGGGGTTCTGCTACTTTAACCAAGTTCACAAGTGTTGTGACGCCAGGTTCTTCTAAAAACATACCTGGGGATAAACTCATTGAATTGGAAGAATTGGTAACTCCGTCTTTTTTTAACGTAGTAACTTTTTTAAGATTTTTTTCAGCTATCGTATTATAAGGGTCAAGTTCTAAAACCTGGTGATAAATTTTCTTGGCTTGCGAATAACTGCCCATTTCAAAAAGCGCTTTCGCCAGGCGGTTTAAGACTTCGGTGTTATCCGGTTCCAGGGTGAGAATCTGCTTATTTAAAGAGACTGCGTTTTGCCAGTTGCATGAAATTGCAGCGTCAATAGCTTTTTTGTGAAGGGCTTCGACGGATGGAGTCTCTTCAGTCATTGATGCTAGAGTATAGATAAATTCTCTAAAAGTTGTCAACTGGCAAGAGGGGAATGTATAATCTCTTCCATGTCAGGACATAGTAAGTGGTCGACTATTAAAAGAGCAAAGGGTGCGGCGGACGCAAAAAGGGGATTAACATTTACTAAAGTTGGTAATGCAATAACAATCGCTGCAAAGCTCGGTAATTCAGGGGATCCCGAGTCCAGTCCCAGGTTAAGAATGGCGCTTGAGGAAGCACGCAGTGTGAATATGCCCAAAGAAAATGTCCAGAGGGCGATAGACAGGGGACTTGGAAAATTGCCTGGGCAAAATATAGAAGAAGTAACTTACGAAGGGTTTGGACCGTCAAAAGTGGCTTTTTTAGTAGAGGGTCTAACGGATAATAAATTGCGTACTTTAGCAGAAATGAAAAATTTATTTGAACGGAGCGGGGGAGCGTTGGGAGGAAACGGCAGCACGGCTTATATGTTTGCTAAAATAGGTGAAGTGAAAGTTGCCGGTAAAGGAGGGGATACCCAGGAGGAAATTTTGGAAATAATTGACGGCGGTGCAGAAGACGTTGAAGAATATACCGAGGACGGGAAGTTAAAATACTTAGTTTATACTGATACAACAGGCCTTTTATCGATAAGTGATTATTTGAAACAGAAGGGATATACTATTGAATCTGCAAAAACGATTATGAAACCCACAATAATTATTGAAATAACCGATAAAGAAAAGGCAGAACAGTTGCTTAGCTTTGCCGAAAAGCTTGAGTCCCATGACGATATCCAAAAAGTCTACTCAAATTTCGACATCCCTGAAAATCTGTTAAATTAGTTTATGAGAATATTAGGAATTGATCCTGGAACAGCCAGTACCGGTTATGGAGTAATAGATATTCCCAATGATATTTTGGGTCGAGAACTGGGAGATTACGGAATAGAGTTGGTGGATTATGGTTTTGTCTCGACACCAAAGGATATTCCGATGGAGAAAAGATTAGTACAGCTTTTTTCGGAAATAAAACTCGTTATTGCGAAATATTCTCCCGAGCAAGTTGCCATAGAAATGTTGTTTTTTGGCGCAAATACCAAAACCGCAATAACCGTGGGGCAGGCGAGAGGCATTGTATTCCTCGCAGCAGGACTGGCAAATATTTCCATATTCGAATACGCCGGGCCCCAGGTTAAGCTGATGGTAGCAGGGGCGGGGAGAGCTGATAAAAAACAAGTACACGAGGGGGTAAGAAAATTTGTTTCTACGTTTAAAGGAGAAAAAGCTGCTGAACTCTCAAAACCTATGAATGGTTTAAAAAGAAAAAAAACCTGGGATGATAATGCGGTTGATGCCGTAGCGATAGCTATTTGTCATGTATTAAAAAAACTCGTCGCAAAATAAATTTGCATGAAATCTCTACTTGAAAAATCCGACCAGATCCTAAAGAAACGCCAAAAAATTATCTTTTCTACAATCATAATTACCCTGGGTTTTATATTGGTAACCCAGCCGGTTAACATTTTATTTAAAAGATATTATTTGGTGGTAGTGCTTGGGGGCTTATCTTATATCCTAATCCTGGTTTCACTTTGGAAAGGTATGACGAAAACCAAAGCAGTACTTCTTCTGATATTGCCGACATTTTATATCGTAGCTTTTCCCGGCTTTTATTTTTTGTTTAAATATGTCAGGTGGTTGACAAGACTGCCGGCAGCGCTTTTTTTCGGCGTCTCCCTTTATTGGCTGATTCTGTCTCAAAACATATTGAACGTCGCTGCAGACAGGGCAATTCCTCTATACAGGGCGGCTTCGACCGCAAATTTTGTCTATACAATATTTAGCTTCATTCTAATCGTCAGTATTGTCTTTTCCCTGAATCTGGATTTTTACTTTAACGGGTTGTCAGTTGCGCTGATAAGCTTCCCTTTATCTTTACAAAGCCTGTGGAGCATTAAAATGGATAAAATGGATTCGCAAATTGTTATTTATTCATTTGTTATTTCTCTAATCCTGGGGGAGAGTGCAGTGGCTTTATCGTTTTGGCCTCAATCTTCACTGGTAACTGCATTGTATGTAAATTCCATATATTACATATTTCTAGGGATTCTTTCCGAGTATCTGAGGGATCGTCTGAAAAAAAGAGTGATTATAGAATACGGACAAATCGGGTTTGGACTGATGGTAATAATTTTTTTTCTTACAAACTTTTTTAAATGACATAACAGAAAAGAGTGAAAAGGGGAGCGTGCAAAATGATATAGTCTGATATAGTTGTGGATAACTCATAATACTATGAGCCTTGTCTATATTTAGGGAGCTTTACAGCAGTCTAAACATTACAACAAAGCTTCGTCAACTTAGGTATTGTTTTCCAGGGGAGCCTACTCTATATGATGTAGATTGCTACGAAAAAGCGACAATAAGCAAAGCTTGCAAAGTCATAAAAAACCCGAACACTTCACACGCGTGAAAACTATGAGATATATCCTTGATGGTTTTTAAACAAGATGGGTAAACACTGCTTGCTCATTAATAAGGGACCGTCTGTATGACTGCGTATCCGGAGTGGTGTCCTCCAAGCTTCTTATTTGTATTGTACTGATTTAACATAATTTAGCCTCAATAAGTGTTGACTTACCACCACTTGTGCCCAATGTCGCACAATGTAGCTTATGCGACGACGAATATATATGTAACTGGAGGAGTCCCGGCAGAATAAGTTTAGTTGGAATAAATTAAGTATAAAGCCATATTCTAAATTGGCCTATTTTGGCATAGTTACAGGACATTTTCTTGATAATTTTAGTTGGTTTCTTTTTAATCCTTTATCCGATGTGTGACTAGTTAGTTTGGGGCTTTATGTAAGGCTAATTATTAGATAGCCAATTGGGCGTCTCCCCTTTTAACTAACCGGTTTAGAGGGGATTTTGGGGCTTGAGGTTGGAAGTAAGAAGTTGGAAGTGTGAATAAAACAATCAGTTCTCGGTTCTCAGTTGTCTGTTGTCAGAATCAAGTTTGCCAGTTGTCTGTTTTTCAGTTTAAACAGATTTACTTATAACTGATTAACTTTAATCTGAAAACCGAAAACAGAAAACTGAAAACCGGCCTTGTCGCACAATATTAATGAACTAATCACTGACCATTGACTATTATCCACCGATTCCTTCATTATTATGTTAATGGGCACCGCCTTGAAAATGTTCCGTGATAAAAAAACAGTTACTTCCCTACTCGTTTTACTTTTGGTGTTATCTTTTATACCTGTCGGGTTATTTTTAATAAAGCAGGCACAAATATTCAGGCCCAGGGCTGCAGGTGAATTGATCCAGCTTGGTGAAGGCGGATGTATAAGAATAAACAAAGATAAGCAAAAAGCTGTTGACTGTAGTTTAGTCCCCCTAAAAATTACCAATCCTTTTTTCAATATTAATGCAGTAAATCCTTCTGCGGGAGGGCAAAGCCCAAGTCCTGCTTCTACTACCGGGAGAACCGTAAGGGTTTCCGGAAATAGCGATACTGCGATACAAACGGCTCTGGACAGCATAAAAGATACAGGCGGAGCCGTTTATTTGCCCGCAGGAGCTTACCAAATATCTAAAAAGATAAGAGTATTTTCCAACACGACTATGTTTGGTGACGGAATTGACCAGACGATCCTTTTAGCTACCGGCCAATTCCAGTCAGGTAAAGAGGCTATGGTAAGCAATGATAGTACTGGGGGGCTTAGGAATATTGCTGTACGGGATATGACCTTAAACGGAGGGTTAACGCCTCAGGCTGATAAACTTGAGGGAAACGATGGAATAAAGTTTAGGGATTTAACAGGAGGATATGTTGCCAACGTCAAAGTCATGCAGTTTGGCGATCACGGCATTTGGCTTAACTATAAACCTACGGATACGGCACCGGGATATAAAGCAGTTTATGATGTAAGGGTTACAAATTGTCAGTCCCTCAGGAATAAAGGCGCAGGGATTTGGATTGATTCAGGAGAAAGAAATGTAGTTGATCATTGCATAGTTTCCGCTGAAGGTGACGCTAACGGAATTGGTTATGAAATAGGAATAGACGGAAGACTTTCTAACAATTTAATGATTTCAAACGATATACAAAGAAACGGTCACGGAATATCTTTAACAGCCGGTAACTTCGATAACTTCTCTCCCGGAATGATTAATTCGAGTAATATCGTTTGTTACAACATTGTTAAAAATAACCGCGGCCCAGGCGTTTGGGATCAGAGAGGAAAAGATAATGTTTATATCGGCAACGAAATATCAAATAATAACAATAATGACGGACATAAAGATGTTATTAATGTAAATAGTTTCGGGTATGAAGAGAAATTACCCCCTGCCACAGACCCAAGATGCAACATTCCTTCTTCGATGAATATACCTGCTGCCCCCGCAAAAACATCAGCTTTAAGAGAAACAAAATTAGCAAATAAAGATAGAAGTTTCGTAAAAGATGTTTTAGCCCAAACTACAGGAAATCCAGGCAGTGACAAGTTGCTTTACCGCCTGGCAGAATCCCAGGCTGGTTTAGAACAAGCCCAATGGAAAGAGTTTGCTTTTTTGCCTACTCAGACAAATCTTGCATCAAATGGTGCACTGCAAACTCTAAGTGTATTAATTAACGCATTTCTTAGTAAAGTTAACCCATTTGTTTACGCGGTGGATAGTGACGATGTTTTTCTTAACAGGGAAGCTTCAAGTTCCTCTACTCCCGGTTCAAGCGGGACGCCTACTTTTAATATTGGTCCCCAATTTATAAATACCAGTTTCCAGCTGGCCGGTACACAAATCGGAGCCAAGCAAATTTGGGTGGAGTTACTCCACCCTGACGGGACCACAAGGATCGATAATGTTAATTTTAATCTGGTTGAAAAACCCCCTCAGATTTTAGGGCTTTCGTGCAATTTAGATATCTCTAAAGAAAATCTAAAAATTACAATAGAAGGTGCCAGGCTTGGAAGCGGAGTCGGATCTGTAGAGTTAGTTTCCCCCCAGGCAAAGCCTGAAGTTTTAGGGTGGAACAGCAGCCAAATTACTGCATTCTTAAAAAAACCTAATATTCCAATAAACGAAGGACAAAGGTTTAAGTTCAAAGTAACCCGTCTTGACGGGTTCGAATCGGAAGTTGCTGTATGTGCCGTGGATAAATCTTTAGTTTCGCTTGGAGCAAGGATTTTTTGCAGGGAAGCTGGCAAGTTTGATGCAAGTGATGTGTTAGTCAACTTACTCTACAACCCGTCAGATCCTTCTGATCCTGACAAGTTAAACAAAGTCGAGGAGAAGGTAACTATTAACGCAAGCGGAGAGGTTGGTAATTTAAAAACAAAACTTCAGGTTGGTAAGAATTATGCTGTTGCAATTAAAGCACCTTCATCATTGCGGCGCTCAACTACGTTTATTGCCCAGGAAGGGACCACCCAAATCACCCAGCCAGATGGTACTCCGTTCATTTTGCCTATTGGAGATATTGCACCTCCTGTAAGTCCTGACGGGAGGATTAATACTCTGGACCGGGCTGAACTTATAAGACAATGGCGTATTTTAGGTAATGAAAGCACTAAACAAACAGGTGATTTTAACAGAGACAGCCGGGTTAATTCGATTGACTGGGCCTGTATGAATTATGATTTCGGGAAAGAGGACGATCCGATCCCAACTTCCGTACCCCAAAGTGCATCAGGGTCAATCCATATCCCGGGCGGCGAAGAAACCATTGTGATTCCATCATCCGCATCACCTGCTCCAACAGGTTCGATAAGTCCTGAGCCAAGCCCGTCAAAAGATACCTCAAATTCCGTCAAAATCGATATAGGCGGTAAGCTTTTCCTGGATACTAACAGAAACAAAATTGCCGATATAGGAGAATCGTTTATATCACAGGGTTTGGCTGTGGTGAGATTACTGCAGGTTCCCGAAGATCATGTGGTTGGGACTTCTCTTACTGCCGATGAGTTGGGAGATTCGCGTATCCTTGCACAAGTTACTAATAATTTACCCGGAGCAAATTATGATATATCGGTATTTGTGGATAAAGACTCAGGGACAAAATTCAGCCTTTTAGCTACAGCAAATTCAGGGCAACTTGAAGGTACTGTTGATTTTGCCCTGGGTCCCCCTTTGACCAACTCTAGCTTAGTAATTAATATTCCGGTATCATCTCCTACCCAATAGTCTTGATCCGTTCATGTAAACTGAACGGGGTTGACAATGAGTTTTTTATGCCTCAAACTGGAGTTGAATGCAAGAAATTGTGCCGCTTTTCCAAAATAAAAAAAACTTAATTAGTTTAGTTGTTTTACTCGCCTTGATTCTTGCAGTACCTTTGGGTATTTATCTTGCCAGAAACGCCCAAATATTCCGCCCTAAAGCGGATATTACGGGTGCTGTCGCTTTGGGACAGGGTGATTGTGTTACGACATTAAACGGCGAAAAAGTACTAACATGTAAGGATGTTCCCCTGATTCTTACAGCGCCTTTTGAAAGCCCTAATCCTACGGCTTCTGCTTCAGCGGCTGCTTCTATATCCCCTTCCCCGTCGTCTACTGCTTCTTCCAGCGCTTCCCCATCTGTCGGAGCAAATATTTCCATTTCTGAGAAAGGAAAATTTGTTCCCGGTAAAGTTAAAATTAAAAAAGGATCCCTGGTTACATTTGTAAACAACCATGTTGCTTCACATACCTTAACTTCCCATGAGAATTTATTTGACCCTCAGCGGCTAAACCAGGGAGATCAATTTTCATTTGTTTTCAGTACAAATGGTAAATACAAAGTTGAAATAGAAGACTCTAAATCTACAGTTAATGTAGAAGTAAAGGATAAATAAAAGATGCCCGATCTCTTCAAAGCATTAAAAGATAAAACAGCAATCCTGACATTACTGGTAGTTCTTTTAACTATTCCAGGGGTTATCCTCGGCGTTAACCTGGTACGACAAAGACAGGATTTGACTTCTGAAGCAGGGATAAAACCTATATCTTTTGTGCCGGGAGGGTGCGTAATTACACAGAAAAATAAACAGGTTGCTAATTGTCCGAAGATCGAGTTTAAACTTACCTCTCCTTTTAAAGACAAAAGCGGTGACAGGAAGTGTACAACCCAAAGTCCTCCTCCTGCTTCCTGCAACGCAGAAGTTTTTTATAAGTTTTCGGAAACAGTAGACGGGCTTGAAAATGCAGAGGAAAAACCATTAGGACTTGCTCCCCGGACAATTTGCTACATTTTTAGTGATAAGACCCCCGGGAGGAAAAGGATTTATGCTGAATTTAGAAACAGCTCCGGAGATACAAAAAAAACAAATGAGTCGATCCAGCTTATTGCGGGTACAGGCCAGGAGGCGCAAAGCCCGTGTGAAGATGTCACACCTTCCCCTTCAGCCTCAGCTGCGGTTTCTCCTACTCCGGGTACAGGAGGAAATACAGATATTGTTTACAGGCTTGCAGAAACTGAAACAGGTTTGGCAGATGAGGAATTTACAGCCTACAATCAAAGTCCGACAGTCACAACATTTACACTTTCGGATGATAACCCAGGCACGAAGCAGGTTTGGGTTGAATTTAAAAATAACATTACCGGAGAGACAAGGATTGACCATATTACGGCCAGGATGATAAACACTAAACCCAGAATCCAGTCAGCTGATTGTACTCTCGATATTAATAAACAGGATCTTAAAGTAACACTATCCGGAATTGGATTCGGGGACGCAAAAGGAAAGTTAAAAAGCGAACAAACGGATTTGGATATTTTAACATGGAATGAAACTCAGGTTACGGGACTTTTGAAAAAACCCAATATATCTTCCGGAGACGGAAAGCGTTTTAAATTTAACCTGACGCGCGGAGATGGTCTTGAACATGAGGGTCCTGTTGTTTGCGCTATAGATACCTCAATGCTTGCACTGGGAGCCAGATTGTTCTGCAGGGATCAGGGTAATTTTGATGTGCCAAACGTAAAAATTATTATTAAAGATCAAAACAATAATAGTGTTGAAGAGACAGTGACTATTTCAAGGGATGGTTCGATTTCGGGTTTAAAGACAAAACTTCAAACAGGAAAGCCGTATATATTATCGATTAAGGCGCCAAATTCTTTGAGGAGGAATGTAACTTTCAGGGCCGGGAATGGCACCACCTTTGTTGCAAAGGAAGATGGGACACCTGTTATATTGCCAATTGGCGATATTGCGCCGGTTATATTGCCTGATGGAAAAATCAACACTCTTGATAGGGCTGAAATTGTGCGCCAGTGGTCGGTTTTGGGAAAAGGTACAGAAAGCACGGGTGATTTTAACAAAGATAACCGTGTCAATTCAATTGATTGGGCATGTATGGTATACGATTTTAATCAGGGAGATGAATCAGTGCCGGATGGATCAACTCTCCTTCCAACGCCTACACCCACCCCTACTCCTTCACAAGCGACTATTCCAGCTCCGAGTCCCTCATCGGCTGGATCGCCTTCCCCGTCTCCATCGCCTGCTGCATCGGGCCAGAGAGCTGCTTACTTTTTACCTGAAGCTTTAGGATCCGGTACTTACTCTATTAATTCTGAGTTTGCGGTAGATATAAACATCTGGTCTCAAAACGACGCTGCAAATTTGTTCAGTGCGCAGATGAGTTTTGATTCTACAGCCCTTGAGATTGTCAAAATTGACCGGGGTACTACTCTGACCAGTTGGACAAACAGTTCTTTTGATAATACTGCCGGAAAGATTTCGTTAATAGCGGGATTGCCAAGCCCCGGATTAAAAACTGTTGAGGGAAATGATCCGTTAATGGCCAAAATTACCTTTAAAGGTAAAAGAGCCGGAGATACAACAATAGTAATGGAATCCGGTTCTGCAATTTACAGCAATAATGATAATGCGAACATTATAAGCGGTTTGATTTCAGCGCCTGTAGTCATAATAGAGTAGTTGAATTTGTAAGGTTTTTTGTATAAGCTAAAATCATGGACCAGTCTGCCAACCCATCAATATTTAAAAGCCCGATTTCAGAAGAGACTGTTTCGGAAAATAAAAAAAACCTTGCTTTCTGGATCAAGAAAAATATAGTCAAAATAGTAATTACACTTTTGATAATTGGCGTGGCGGTTAAACTTTTTCTTGGGGGTTTCACTTTATTTTCTCCATCTAAACTAACCAATTTAAATATACTTACGCCTAAGGCTAACAGTTTAACAGATGCTTCCTTAAGCCTAATTCCCGATCAGGCTTTCTATAAAAGCGGAGATGAAGTGAAAATAGATGTTAAATTATTTACCGGAGGTTATACTACGGATAGTACTGATTTAGTTATTAAATACGATTCGGAATTTCTAGCGCCATCAGAGGATAGTTTTGCTTTGGAAGGAGATTTGTATTCCGAATATCCGGCTATGCAGGTCGATAAAGAAAATGGCTTGATAGGGATCTCAGGAATTACTGTTCCCGGAAGTGAGAGTTTTACGGGAGAGGGCAATTTTGCTACAATTTATTTCACAGCTTTAAAAGACGGCCGGACAACAGTTTCTGTTGATTTTGAAAAAGGTCAAACTGCGGATTCAAATGTTGTTTTGACCGG
>JACPKO010000022.1 GCA_016186985.1 Candidatus Daviesbacteria bacterium | reverse complement strand
AAAAGTTTATGCGCTTGATACCGCTTACGGCGAGTTGGCCTGGAAACTCCGTAATGATCCCAGGGTTGTTGTAATGGAGCGGACAAATATCCTGCATCTGCGGTCTTTACCGGAACAGGTCGATTTAGTAACCATTGACGCAGGATGGACAAAGCTGGAATTGGTTTTGCCAAAGATTAAGGAATTTCTCAAAAAAGACGGGAGAGTTATCGCCTTACTCAAACCTCATTATGAAGCTGAAAAAAGAGATTTGATAAAAGGAGTTTTACCGGAAGAACTTTTGAAATCTGTTAAAAATTCAGTTAAGGAAAAGATAAACAATCTTGGATTTAAGGTTACAAATGAAACATCTTCACCAATTTTAGGTGGCGGGGGAAACAGTGAGTTTTTGCTTGAGATAGTCTCTTAAGCCCTGTCTTAAAGATTCAAAAGCTAGTTTTTCTACAGGAAGATCTTCTTTTTTATAAAATGTTGGTTCTTCGGCATCATCTGAGGCGGTTATTATTTCGCCATCAGGTATTTTTCCGGTTAACACAAATCCTAAAGTTTTAATATTAATTCCCTGAAATAAGTACTCGTCAGGGTAGGAACCGAAGTATTTAACTGCCGGTATATTGATTCCTAATTCTTCTTTAACTTCCCGCAACGAGGATTCCTCAAGTGATTCTCCGGATTCTACAAATCCGCCGGGCAAGTCTAAATAGCCTTTTTTAGGCTCAAATTTTCTCTTAATGAGGAGGATTTCCCCTTTGGAATTTTCTAAAATAACAGCGTTGGTTGGCGAAGGGTTGATATAAAAGTCATAACCGCAGTTTTTACATACCAGCAGGTTATACAATTTTCTTTCAGCTTCATTTCCGCACTTGGGACAAAAATTATATTCCATAATCCATGTTTCAATTGTACAACACAGTGTGTTGTACAATTTTTCCTCCTGCATAAAGAGCTTTTATATTAGGGATTAATAATTTGCATCTGGTCGGAAGGAATAATTTTTATCTCTAACTTAGCTTTTAAAGCCTTTGTAACCTTTTCTAGAGTTTTAAGGGTATATCCGGTATAATCTGCAGCTTCGATTCTGGCAATATTTGATTGCCTGGTACCAACAAGTTTGGCCAACTGGGTTTGGGTAAGTCTTGCTTTTTTTCTAAGATCATAAATTTGAAACGCTATATCCCATGCTTGTCCAGCCTTATCAAGTCCTTCCTTCAAATAAGGCTTTTCTTCCAATACTCTTTCCATCATTCTGTCAAAATCATCTTTTTGTTTTTTCATATTAGCCTCCTTTTAGTTCTTTTAATCTTCTTCTCGCTATTTCTAATTCTTTTGCCGGTGTTTTCTGGTCCTTTTTAATAAAAATATGCAAGAAAATTATTCTTTGTCCTTTCTCAAAAGTAAACAATATCCTTAAAATATCTGTCCCCGCTTTTACTCTTAGCTCCCAAAGTCCTGACTCCAGATGTTTAGATAAAGGCTCTCTGTGAGAAGCTTTATTCTTTATCTTCTCAATTGCTTTTGAGGTTTGGTTAAATAATATCTCATTTATGCCAGCCAACTTAACCAAAAACTCCTCAATAGGGCTGCTACCTCTCTCATTTTTGTAAAAGATTATCTCAAAATTCATTTCCATTATATCAAATTTGATATAAAATGCAATGGGTTATGCGACTTTACCTCAAAACTCGTGACTATCATAACGTATCTAAGTATAATATTGAACACTTGGTGGGATGCAGGAGCGGTTTAACTGGCGATCCTGGAAAGATCGTGTGGGGGTAACTCCACCGTGAGTTCGAATCTCACTCCCACCGCAAAGTGAGATTTTGGTCAAAAAGATGAGCCAATTGGGGCGTTAAGACGGCACTTTCATCGAATTCTAACCCCGATAATATTTTATCTGCTTCGGCTTTACTCTCCGCTATGACTTTATATGGCTTTGGAACCTGTAAACGCAGTTTCCTGTCTTGAATAATAAAGTTCGATCCAATTGTTTGAAGAATCTCTTTTTTGTCCAATAAGCCTCCGTGTTCAAAATGATAAGTGGCATACCTAGCAAAATTAAATGTCTTTGATGATAATTCCTCCCATCGGTCAACACGCTCACCTAACACTTTCATTTGCTGCTCCAAGCCTTGCTTCTCCCTTTTAAGTTCCAGCATTTGGCTTTGGTAGTCCTCATCAGACAGAACCAGACCTTCAGTGTTCATGGGGGAGATTTTGAGTTTGATCAGATTATTGACTCGCTCAATGCAATCTTTGTATGAATCGTCAATACCAGAATTAACGAGTAATTGCTCTTGTGCTTCCTTGTCATGCAACTCATTGAGGTATTTTATTGCCCAATCCTTAAACGCTTCGGGGATTTTAACTTTACTTAATACTTCCTCAACTTGATCCTCTAACTTCCCAAGCTCTACTGACCCTTGGCTGCATTTGCCCTTCTTTTTTGTGCAGTGATAGTAGACATACCTACTGCCGTACCTATTAACCTTCTCCTCCGCAGTGATTGAACATCCACATTCACCACAAAAGACCATTCCTGTAAAGCTAAACTCTCTAGTTTTGGGTCGTTGTTTACCTTTGCGGCCTAGAATCGCCTGAACCCGATCATATTCGTCTTGGGTAATCATTGGAGTCTGTTTGCCTTCAAACCAACCACCCCCATATTCATAGTGACCATAATAAAAGGTGTTAGTGAATATGCGATATAAACCTGCACGAGACATAGGTCTTGCACCCATTTTTTTGTGCGGCCTCATCTTATATTTCCACTCCTCATTAACAATTTTCAAGATTTGAGGCACTGTGTAATTGCCAGTTAACATCATGTCCCACATCTTGCGGATTAGTTTGAAGCGCTTGGGGTCGGCAATCACCTTATTATTGCCTTTGCCAAGTGAACTATCATTTAGATACCCTTCAGGCGCAACACCAGGCCTCCATCCCTTTGTAAGCTTATCCTGCAGCCCACGCTTTACATTCTTGGAATGGTCACGGAGAAATTGGTTTGATTGGCCAAACTCAACGCTCATAATTATCACATTGTCTTCAGGAAGATAGATGCGAAATGGAGTAATAATTGCTTTTAACACTCCTCTTTGAAGAAGCCAACTCAAACGTCCGCTATCAATTGGATTCCTGGACAATCTCGATAAGTCCCAAGCAAAAATAATAGATATGATACCCGTCTCAACGTCATCAAGCATTTGGTTAAACGCTGGTCTACCTGGCTTTTTGGCTGACATGGACTCCTCATACGCCTTAATAGCTGGAGGGATACCATTCTCTTTGTGCAACTTCTCACTACTAACTCTTTGTTGAGGAAGCGAAGCCACTTGATGGTCACTGTCATCAGTACTTTTTCGATTGTAATCTCCTGATGGTAATGTTTTAAGATGTTCTGGAATATACATATTAATCTTTAAGGCTTATCGTCTTCATTTATCGTAACACACTATTATGCTTAATAAATACTTCTTTTAAATCCTTGAACATATTGTTTAGATCGTCATTCAAAAGGTTTGCCCCTGCTGCTACAGAGGAAATGTAAGCGGTCATCATCTGGGTCATTAATAGAGCGTCTTTAGGTGTTTCCAGTTTTCCTAAACCCCCGACCCAACCAGTATCTTTTTTGTGTTCTACCTCTGGCAATTTTTTATCTTCACCATAGTATTCTCCTCGTAGATTCTTGAGTGTGAATATTATTGCTGTGGTGTCACCTAACTTAACCCTCTTAACTAAAGCTTGTTCTGCTAAATCTGCAAGTTCTGCCTTACCATCGATCATCGCTTCAACAACGGCTATATCAAAGGCCTCATCTGCCTTACGCCAATCGTAGATAGTTTGACGGCTCCAACCAGCTAGTTTTGCAGCAGCGGTGATGCTGCCACCTGTCATATCCGACTGGAGTAGCTTTAGAAATTCCTCTTTGGTCTTTTGTTTTATAATGCCGTTTTGCATAAGTCTTTTTTTATATTGTCAACTTTGTAAACTACAGTTATTAAAATGGTATGTCATCTGGATTAACATGTTCATCATTAGATACCTTTGAACCCTTATGAGGATAAGTGTTAAAGGAGTCTTCAGTTTCGTGCCTACTATGTTGCGAATTTGCAATTTGCGATTGCACTTCTGCAATAATCGATTGCGTCTGTGCAATATCTTCATGCAGTGTCGCAACTTCTAGGTGACTTAGTTTCATAGCTACTCGCATAGTAAATTTCTCAAAATCTTTTATTTTCATATACCCATTCTCCGTGATTTCAATTAATCCATACTTCAATAACTTTGCTTTCCTTCTGCTAATTGTTGATGGGTGGCAACCACCATCAATCGCAAGGTCAATGTCTGTTTTAGGTATGCACCCAAATGTTGGGTGTGATTTATACCAATCAACCTCATGTAATAAAAAGTTATAAAATCCATAGTCTCCAAAGTCTAAATTCCCATCCCTCAACAAAAGCGTTACCCTTCTGGGAATGTTTATAAATCCTTTATGTTTTAATGGTTTCCGAATTTTCATATCCATATTTCCCAAACTTCAAGCTTGGGCAAAAATTAAGTCTTTTAGGCTTCTAATTGCATCCGCAAATACTTTTGGTGGTGTTTGACCTCGATTTGCCCAATAGGCAGCTTGTAGCTCCTCACAAAGGGCGTTTGGGTTTGCAAAGACAAACCAGCAGGTTTTCCCTTCTCGCTCAACCTTAGTGAGTTCCTTGCCTTGGGAATAAACAAAAGCTGCCAGATACAAGTCCTTACATCGCCAAAGATTATTTTGTTCCATCATTAGAGTCCTCCTTTTTGGGAATTGGTTTATAAATCCTCTTAAATAGGCGAAGTAGTTTTATTCCAAGCAAACTGGCTGATTCTGGAGAGATAGGCTCTTTAAACTCTGCGAGGTAAATCTTTTGGAACTCCGCAATGGCTTGAGGGGAGAGTCCCAAAGTGGTTGATTGATGATTGTTTTGTTGGGTATCCATATTCGTTTTCCCAACAAAAAAGCCGTATCGAATTGAGACAACTACAAAAGTAATTATCTCTGTTCTGTACGGCTCATAGTTAATGCCCACCGACTTGGTGACTGGCGACTATCTGCTTAGAACAGGCTTCTTTGTTATTAATAAAATGCTAACACTGGCACCTAGTAAAATGTCAAGCCTAGCCTCAAATAGTCATTCTAAAAAGTGCGACTGGAAACGACGGAGGAGTAGGTTACCTACATTCCATGTAGTAAGCTTGAGCTTCTGGAAGTTCAGAAGTAAAGAATGAAGGTTTTGATTTAGTCCAAACCGCTAATCCAGACTTTTTGTTCAATACAAATGTCCCAACTCCTTGATCGATTGCAATATCTGTTTCAAGATCTACTGCAATCAATTCTTTATCATTCTCTTTAATAATGACCAATTCAGCTGGATCAGTCATGCCAGCTTCTACTGATGTTGCTGTTATCATTTTTAATGTTTTCCCTTCAATCTGAATTGCCATTTTAGTTTTATCATTAGTAAACAAGGCTCCATCCACAGTTTCGAAGGTATGATCCTTGTAATTCATCCTTGGAAACAATGTTGTCCCCATTTTTGTTGAACAGCCAAATTGAGTTTGGCTTTTTAGATCCCAAGGATATGTTTGGATAGAGGTATTCATAGGTTTAAAAAGGTAAACAGCTCCACCAGATATTAAGGCAGTAACAATTATCAGTATAAATGTCTTTTTAGAACCTTTTAAAAATCCCATGTAAATTAATTGTATATATATCAATAATTAAATACAAATTTAATTTGCGACCCTCGTCGCACTCATAGTCCCAAGAGCTGCTTCTTTTTTTGTTCAAACTCCTCTTGGGTAATGATACCTTTATCTTTTAGCTCCGCTAGCTTCTCCAAGTCGCCTACACCACCGCTTTGAGCATTTCCCTTACCAACTCTGGCATCAATCAGCTCCTTGGCCTTTTTAGCCTCTTTGAGGGTTACAAATGGAGCTTCTAACTTCTGGTCACCTAAACCATATACTTTAACTGTGGCAGCTCCTTTGGAGAGTATGGGGATTTCAGCCATTGTAGTCTTTACCTCACACCCTGTTATCTGGCTGTAAGGGAGGGAGTTTTCATTGTGGCTCCCTAATAAACTCATCTCTATCGAAACTTTATCTTCGTAAACGATTAAATGACCCTTAGTGCAACGAGTTTTAAGCAAAATATTCATAGCAGTCTCTTAACAGGATTATAACATAAATAAGGCTTATCGTCTCTGGATACATAGTCTTCCTTCCGAGATCATTAAAGGATGGAAGATATAAGAGCTAAGTTTGGCAAACACCTTCGTAAGTTAAGGGAAGACAGGAAGCTTACTCAAGAGCAGCTTGCTGATGAGGCAGGGATGCACTTTACTTACATCGGCCAGATTGAGAGAGGATTAAGGAATCCGTCTCTCATAAATCTCCATAAACTGGCAAAAGCCCTCAAGGTGTCAGCTGGCCAACTTCTCCCCTTCTAAAAATAGGAAGACTTTGAGTCTCTTTTTTAGTATAATTACTCCATAAAATTATGAGCTGGGAGGATACATTTCGTACGTGGGCAAATCCACCAAGTGAAAGTGAAAGAGAGCGATGTGCAAATGCCGAGAAGGCAATCTGCGATGCGTTCAATAGTGATGAAAAATTGTCTCAAAAAAATATTCTCGTTTTCGCTCAAGGTTCGTATAAAGCCAATACCCACGTCCGTTTGGACAGCGACGTCGATATTTGCATTATGTTGAAGGATACATTCTTTGCCCAGTATCCAGAAGGACATTCCCAAGAAATATATGGTAACACGTCTAGTAGCTTTACATATGGAGAGTTTAAAAATCTAGTGGAAAGCGCCTTGATCAGTCACTTTGGAAGCAGCCAGGTGACTCGGGGAAACAAAGCGTTTGATGTCCACGCCAACTCATACAGAGTTGACGCTGACGTCATTCCAACTTTTGAGCACAGACGCTATACAGGTAGGAGAGGAACAGATGGCAATCACCATTATCATCAAGGTGTTGAGTTTAGACCAGACAATGGCGGAAGTATTATCAACTGGCCCGACCAGAGCTACCAAAATGGAGTGGATAAAAATAGTCAAACTAGTAGGAGATACAAATCAGTTGTCCGTATTCTCAAACGCCTGAGGAATAAAATGCAAGAGGAAGACATTAATGATGCAGGTAATATTGCCTCATTCCTCATCGAATCTTTAGTTTGGAATGCCCCAAAAAGCTATTTCGGACATGACAATATCTACGACGATGTTCGTGAGGTTTTAGCCCATATTTATAACGCTACGATCAAACAGGAGAATTGTAATGAGTGGGGAGAGGTCAATGAATTAAAATATCTTTTTCGAGATGCCATACAACCCTGGACGAGAGATCAAGCACACCGCTTTTTATCAGCGGCTTGGGATTATGTTAGTTTTAAATAGCTATGAAAAATATTAAACAAGAAGCGGTGACTTGGGGGCAATTATTACTGCTAGTAGCCATTTGGTCACTAGTACTTTTTGTCACGAATACACCATTGCAGATCAACCTCGAGGCTTTGAAAAAATTACCAGAGGTTGTAACGATTTATACGATCTTGGTATTCATATTTACCAAATGGTTGTGGCGGGCTCCTCAACTTCAGGGGTGGCTAGTGCCATTCCCTGACCTGCAAGGAACATGGGAAGGGACACTTCAGACAACATGGGTTAATCCCAATTCTAAAAAGATTCCGCCCCCAATACCCCTCATTTTAGTAATCAGGCAAACATTCGATTCGATTAATTGTACGATGTATACGAAAGAATCAACGAGCTTCAGTATGGCAGCAAGTTTCACAGAGGACTTAGGTAGTGGAGCCAAAACATTGGCATATAATTACTCCAATAGGCCAGACGCCTCAATTCGGGACAGAAGTGCAGTACATGATGGAGCTGCCTTACTCACAGTTGTTACAAAACCAAAGAAGGAATTGAAAGGTGAATACTGGACTAATAGGAAAACTACTGGAAGCATAGGCTTAAAATTTAAGACCAAAGAGTTATTGGAATCTTTTCCTAACAAAATTTAGCTATGACTACTGATGGTTACAATTTAGCATACCACGGTTTTATTAGGCAGAGGCGAAAGCAGGAAAATTGGGTATAATATATTGTGGAGAAGCCAATGACTGGGCGTAAAAAGTTCTAACGTCGTCTACGGCTTTCCGCCAGTTAGGAAATGAAGTCAATATGAATAACCCTAATCTCAAACCGATAGACTACCTTGAGGTGCTGGTGATTGTGGACAATACCACTGATAGCTTGTCCACTAATCCAGACAACGTATCATCTGAATGGAAATATCTTAAACAGAAAGGCCGATTGACAGAGCTGTCTGGTAAAGCCACATGCTGCGCTCATCATGGGCTTTCTCTACTGATTACCGCTCATCAGGGTAGCGCCAGCCATTCTTTGCTTTTTGACACTGGTCCTGACGCGCTAACGTATATGAGAAACGTAGAGATACTCGGAGTAGACCATGCTTCTGTCAGTTCAATTGTTTTCTCTCATGGCCACTGGGATCATGGCGCTGGTCTCGTGCCAGCAATCGAAGCATGTGCCAAGGAACGTAAGAATAAGCAAGTAGATTGTTTTGTTCATCCTGACATGTTCGCTGAACGTGGGATGATGAAATCGGATGGGAAAATAGAGAGGTTTGAATCAGTTCCTGACCCAGATGCGTTTATAAGGGCCGGAGCAAATGTTGTAAACTCCAGAGCCCCGCAGCTGATTTCTGACAATATGTTTTTTATCAGCGGAGAGATCCCGCGTGTGACCAGATACGAAACGGGATTTCCCGGCCACATGAGACGAGAGCCCGGTACAGACTCGTGGCAGCCGGACCCGCTTATCATGGATGAGCGGTTTGTGGCAGTGAATATAAAAGACAAAGGGATTTTGGTTTTTTCCGGATGTTCTCACGCAGGCGTTGTAAATGTTCTAACGCATGCGCGTGAGGTTTTTCCCGAAATCCCAATATACGGAGTATGCGGGGGGTTGCACTTGGCGGGAAACAACGAAGGGATAATTCCCGAAACAGTGAAAGGTCTCAAGAAATTTGACCTTGCACTTATTGCCCCCGGGCACTGCACTGGCTGGAGAGCAGTAAATGCTTTGGCGGATAAATTTGTGAATAAGTTAGTGCCACTAGCTGTCGGTAAACATTTTGAGATTTGAAAAACCATTCTTTGTCAAAGAAATTCGCCGCCAAAGAAAAACTTGAAATCGTCCTTTCCGCTCCGGTTCCCGCCTTCACCTTTCAGTTTCGGTCGGGCAGGCAAGGCGAGGCGGGCGGAAGGGGGGTTTGGGGGGAATTCCGCCCGCCGAGCCCAGAGAGTTCCGTTCGGATATTTTCAAACAGACACCGCAGTTTGATTTCGGGATAACTTTGGAGTAAAATGAGCGCATCAATTCCTTGTGGCTTCAATAAGTTGGGCGACTGGGAAATTGATTCTTTATGGACGATATTGAGCTTATTAAATCCAAAATTAATGTTGTTGACCTTATTTCCGAATACTTACCCCTAAAAAAATCCGGGATCAATTTTAAAGCAAATTGTCCATTCCACCAGGAAAAAACCCCTTCGTTTATGGTCTCGCCTGAGCGCCAAATCTGGCACTGTTTTGGGTGCCAAAGGGGGGGAGATTGCTTCAAGTTTTTAATGGAGAAAGAGGGCTGGGATTTTAAAGAATCCCTGGAGTTTTTAGCTCAAAAAACAGGGGTAACTTTGAAAAGAGGGAAAAGTGATCAGGGAAAAGGGATAAATGACAGGCTGTTTGAGGCTAACGAAAAAACTGTCCAGTTTTATCACTATTTATTAACTGAACACAAATTAGGCAAAAAAGCTCTGGATTATTTATTAAACCGCGGGTTAACCCTGGAAACACTCAAGCAATTCAAATTAGGTTATGCTCCGCAAAACTGGGAAATTTTAGTAAAATTTCTAAATAAAAGAGGATTTGAGATGAAAGTGTTAATAGATTGCGGGCTGGCTGTTGTCTCAAACAGGGGAGGCTACGACAGGTTTAGAGGACGGATTATGTTTCCTTTGTGCGACTCCCGCGGCCGGGTTTTGGGATTTTCCGGAAGAGTTTTAGGAGATGAGTTGCCCAAATATATTAACACTCCGCAAACCAGGATTTTTGATAAAAGCCGGTTTCTTTTCGGCCTAAATTTAAGCAAGGGTCAGATCAAAGAAAAAAACGAGGCGATTATTGTTGAAGGAGAGATGGATTTTTTAATGTCTTTTCAGTCAGGAGTGAAAAATATTGTAGCCTCAAAAGGGACGGCTTTAACTGAGGCGCAGGTGGATGAGCTGAAAAAATACGCTTCATCTATTATGCTTTGTTTTGATACGGATTTGGCAGGCGACGCTGCCTCAAGACGGGGGATAGAAATAGCCGATAAGGCGGGATTAAATATAAAAGTTATTGAGTTTGATAAAGCCAAGGACCCGGCTGAGCTGATTAAAAAAGACATTCAACTCTGGGAAAAGGCTGTGGAAGAGGCAGTCCCGATTTATGATTATTATTTAAAATCTGTAGAAAACCGTTTTAACCCGAAAGAGGCCTCCGGAAAAAGGCAAATTTTTGCAGAACTTCTTCCTATTTGGAGTAAAATATCTGATTCTATAACCCGTGAGCACTATATTGAAAAATTAGCAGCTCTCGTGCAGGTTAAAGAAGATTTTGTGAGGGAAGAGATGGAAAAGCATAAAAGCTTTGGAGGTCCAAAAAAATACATTCAGGCATTAAATACCTCCAGGGAAGTCATTTCCGCCCCCACCAGAAACATTACTTTTGACAGGAGGGAAATGCTTGAGCAATATTTAATCGCGCTTCTTTTGCACCAGCCCAGCGACCTGGTTTATATTCCTAATTTCCCGGAAACACTATTTACCCAGGAAGAGCTAAAACAAATATATGTTTTACTCGTTCTATTTTTAGATTCAATATCTTTCAAATCCCGCTCGTTTAAGATAACCGAATTCATAAAAACACTGCCGGAGGAATTTATTGATTTAGTTGACAGGTTAAATCTTTTGGAGATTGATACCAAACTTCAAGATGCGTACATATGGCAGAGGGAAACTGATTTGGTTGTTTCCGAACTCAAAAAAATGCTTATCAAGGCCTCCCTTGAAAAGCTTAGCCTGCAGATAAAAAACGCCCAGGAGTTTGGTAAAGATGATAGTTTAGAAACTTTAAACAGGAGATTTAGGGATCTATCAGTTAAGTTGAAAAACCTGTGATATCCCATTTCGCATTTCAAGATATCCAAACCTGAGTCTTGTTTCCAGCCTATCTATAGGGTACAATACTTATGACGCTTCTTAAGAAGTTGATCCCGATTCAATCGGGACAGGCAAAGCTGCGCGAACTGGGGACGACAGCTCTTGCCAAAGACTCATCTTTCTAACCCCAAAATTAAAACATAAAACAATAGGGAAAAGTGGTTAGTGAAGAGGGAAGAGTTGAAGACTTCTCCCTAATCACTAGCGAAGCGGTTCCCTGAGCACTAATTATTATGGCTAAAAGACAATCTAAAGCAGTTATATTGGACGATAAAAAGCTTATAAAGCTTGGTAAAGAACGCGGTTTCGTAACTCAGGAGGAAATCCTTCAGGTTTTTCCCAAACCGGAAGAGGTTATCGAGGAATTGGATAACTTCTATCTTAAACTAATCGAAAACAATATTGATGTTTTTGAAACAACTGCAGAAGATCCTGATGAGGGTAAATCGGTTACTGACCTTGAAAGGGAGCTGGAGGTGCTCGCTGCCTTAGATGAAGGGTCGGTTACGGACCCTGTCAGGCAGTATTTGAGGGATATCGGCAAGGTTGCTCTTTTAACAGCACCTCAGGAAATTGAGCTCGCTAAGCAAGTTGAGGAAGGTAAAATGTCTGCAAAGCATAAATTAATCTCTGCCAACCTGAGGCTGGTTGTCTCTATTGCTAAAAAATATGTCGGCCGGGGAATGAGTTTATTGGATTTGATCGAGGAGGGAAATATCGGACTGATGCGCGCGGTTGAAAAATACGACTGGAGAAGGGGGTATAAATTCTCAACTTATGCTACATGGTGGATCCGTCAGGCTATAACCCGCGCAATTGCCGATCAGGCCAGAACTATCAGGATTCCCGTCCATATGGTTGAAACAATAAACCGTTTTAACCGGACACAGCGAAGGATGATGCAGGAATTAGGAAGAGAGCCCACCCCGGAAGAGGTAGCTGAAGCTTTGGGTATTGAGCCTAGCAAAGCGCGGGAAATTGTTAAGGTTTCCCAGGAACCAACATCTCTCGCAACTCCGGTAGGTGATGAGGATGATTCTCAACTAGGGGATTTTATTGAGGCTCCGGGATTGAAACCTGATGAGCAGGCGACAAGGGAGCTACGGTTTGGGCTTGAGGATGGAAAACAAAGAACTTTGGAAGAAGTCGGACGGGAATTCGGAGTAACCCGTGAGCGTATCCGCCAGATTGAAGCCAAGGCTGTAAGAAAATTAAAGCACCCGACAAGGGCAAAGAAGCTTAGGGACTATCTGGAATGAGGCAAAGCTTCTTAAAATAGGTTCTTTTCAACGTACACCTTACACATCCCGCACCCGGATTCGGAGTAAAAAACAGCAAGTCTTAGCATATGGATGCCACTTGGATGGATACTAAACTCAACGAGTCTCTTAAATTTGGAATGTTTTATAAAAAAACTTCTGATCCGGATCCATTTAAAGGGTTTTTTCTTTTTTATAGACTTTTGGGAGAAGAGAATGGAGCCTTTAAGGTTAGCATTATTATGTCGGTCAATTTGTTTATCTAGTCTTGCTTCATTGAAACCGGTTTGTTCAAAACGGTTAGAATAACTCTGTTTTTCTTTCTCCATAAATTCTAAG
>JACPKO010000045.1 GCA_016186985.1 Candidatus Daviesbacteria bacterium | reverse complement strand
TCTGAACCGAATCTCTACGGGATAAATCTCAAATAAATTAAGTCACTTAAGTGTCTTAAGCCTCTTAAGTAACTTAATTTAGTGTTTTTGATCTACTTAGTATATCTTGAGATAGGGTGTTCTGGTTGATAGAATTAACCAGAACTCAAAAGTCAAAATTCAAAAGGCAAAACTGCAATTAAAAATTCAAAACTGTTAAAACTTTAAACTTTGAGTTGTAGCTTTGACCTTTGCCATTTAACTTTTGCCTTCTCCTTATGTTTAAATTCAGTAAACGTATCGGAATTGATCTTGGAACAGCCAACAGCCTAGTTTATCTGGCTGGAAGCGGTATTGTCTTAAACGAGCCTTCAGTTGTGGCGGTTTCTACAATTGACAACCGGGTTTTGGCTGTTGGCAATGAAGCTAAAGAAATGTTGGGCCGTACTCCGGGCAACATAACCGCAACAAGACCGATGAGGGACGGGGTTATTGCTGATTATGTTACAACCGAGGCAATGATGCGCTATTTTATTGACAAGGTTTGCGGTAGCTCACGTTTATTCAAGCCTGAAGTCATGGTCTGTGTGCCTGCCGGTGTAACTTCTGTTGAAAGGAGAGCAGTCATGGACGCAACCCTATCTGCCGGAGCCAAAACAGCTTTTTTGATTGACGAGCCCTTAGCTGCTGCGATTGGAAGTAATATCCCTATAGCTAACCCTTCCGGGAATATGATCGTTGATATAGGCGGGGGAACTGTTGAGGCCGCTGTGATTTCCCTTGGAGGTGTAGTGGTCCATAACAGCGTCAGGGTTGGAGGCAACAAAATTGACGAAGCAATTGTTTCTTATGTCCGAAAAAAATATGGCTTGATAATTGGCGAGCACCAATCCGAGGCAATCAAAGTCCAAATCGGCAATGCTGTTTTATCCAACGAAAAAGATATTAAAAGAATGGAAATAAGAGGCAGGGATGGTACAACTGGTTTGCCAAGGACAGTAGTGGTTAGCTCCCTGGAAATTACTGAGGCAATTGCAGACCCTTTAAAAAAAATTATGTCAGCTGTGAAAGCTGTACTTGAACAAACCCCTCCTGAGCTTGCGTCTGATATCATTGACAAAGGAATAGTTATGAGCGGGGGGACTTCCCAGCTTTTTAACCTTGATAAGTTAATGACCCATGAAACCGGAGTGCCATGCCATATTGCAGAAAATCCTCTGCTTTCGGTTGTGCTGGGTACGGGAATGGCGCTGGAGAATTTAGATTTATATAAAAGGAGCGTGAGTAAGCGGTAAGTTGCATAAGTTACTTAAGTAACTTAAGATACTTAAGATACTTAAGTAACTTAATGAAGATTCTTGTCACCGGTGGTGCAGGTTTTATTGGTTCCCATATTGTTAAACAGCTTCTTGAGGCTGGTAATGAAGTTGTGGTTTATGATGATTTTTCAGCCTCATCCCCCGAGTCTGTTGATCCAAGGGCGTCAATTATCAGAGGCCGGGTTCAAGACTTAAAATTGCTCACAGAAAGCCTTTTGGGTGTGGATAATGTCATACACATGGCATCCTTTATTGCGGTTGAAGAATCGGTCAAGGATCCCCTTAAATACTTTGAAAATAATGTGATGGGGACTGCAGTTTTACTGGAGGCTATGAGAGGAGCAGGTGTTAAAAAAATAGTTTTCTCCTCAAGCGCCACAGTTTACGGCGAACCTAAATCTTTGCCAATAATGGAAGATGCGCCTCTTTCAGCCGCGAATCCTTATGCTGCAAGTAAAATTGCTATGGAAGCAATGTGTGAAAGCTTTAACAGAACTGACGGGTTTGATGTGACAATTTTGCGTTATTTTAACCCTTATGGGCCTGGAGAAAACCATGACCCTGAAACCCATGCAATACCAAATTTCATCAAAGCGGGAATAAAGAAAGAGGCAGTGCCCCTATACTGGAAAGGGCAGCAGGTTAGGGATTTTATTTATGTTGGGGATTTGGCAGCAGCCCACATCACGGTTTTAAACTTAACAGGATACAATGTCTTTAATGTTGGAACTGAGGCAGGAACAAAAATTACTGATGTTATAAACATACTTTCTGATATATTTGGATATACCTTAAAAATTGAAGATTTAGGGGAAAGAAAAGGAGATGTTATGGCAAATTATGCTTCATCAGGTAAATTGAAAGAAGCTACGGGCTGGGTGGCAAAGGTTGGACTTAAAGAAGGATTGGATAAAACTGTCGGGTGGTTTAAGGCGCAATAAGTTGCTTAAGTTGCTTAAGAATCTTAAGGAACTTAATTAGTTTACTTAAGAGTCTTAAGATACTTAACTCTGTCCCGATGGAGCTTCTCGCTTATTCCGCCTTCTTTTTCAAACCTGACTATTGCGGCCTTGATTTGCCTATCTAACAAAAAAGTAACTTGATGACAGAGGGTTAAAAGAAAATTCGCATCATCCTGAGGATTACCCGGAAGTCTAGGCTTTTCGATTAAGTGACCTAAGTTACTTAAGTTTCTTAAGTCGCTTAATTGATAGGCTTTTTGTCTGAATTTCGTGACTCGAGGGTCCGTTTTAAGATAAACTTCGAGATTGTTTATGCGGAGGTAATCCTCAAAATCCGCTAGAGCTTCCTCGAAGGAAGCCTTAGCCACTCCTAAAAGTTTTATCTCGGTTGATTTGGAGGTTGGACTTGCGCTTACTCCCTCAACAATATTTTGCTTACCGGACCTTAAAGCCTGTTCCAGTTGATCTTTAGTCCGGGATTTGTAGTCTATATATTTTTTAACAAACTGATAACCTAAATCAAAGAGGATTTCTGCGTAACGGTAAGTGAGGAGTTTTTTAATTGGGTTCATTTTTAAGTTACTTAAGTATCTTAAGAAACTTAACATGAGTCAAGTTTATGCTAAACTTGACTCATGACTATTCGTAGAAAAGCTTTGCTTATTCGTAGAAAAGCTTTGCTTATTCGTAGAAAAGCTTTGCTTACCCTTGCGGAGCAATGGCAAGCTTTGCTTATTCGTAGAAAAGCTTTGCTTATTGGTTTCGATGCCTCCAGGGCTTTTGTTGAAAACAGGACTGTTACAGAAAATTATTCTTTTGAACTACTCAAAGCTTTAGCTAAAAATGATACTGAGAATGATTATTTGATATATATAAAGTCAGGTGAAGAGGAAAGAGCGAAGAGTGAAGAGTGGCCGGATAATTTTCAATTTAAAATCATTAATTACAAATACTTGTGGACACAGGTCGGACTGGCTATTAGGACTTTTATTGACCCTTTGGATGTATTATTTGTGCCCGCAAACACCTTACCTTTGATAAAAAAACCCGGCTTGAAAACCGTTATTACAGTCCACGATCTTGGGGTGGAATATTTGCCCGGTTTTCACCAGGTTAAACAAATTCTATACCTTAAACTTATGACTTATTATCAGTTAAAAAGCGCAACAATTATAATTGCAGTATCGGAAGCAACAAAGAAGGATTTGGTGAAAAAGGCAGGAATAAAGAGTGAAAAAATTAAGGTAGTTTATGAAGGAGTAGGAGAAGAGTTCAAAGTTCAAAGTTCAAAGTTCAAAGTTGATGTCCAAAGAGATATTTTGAAACAGTATGGTTTGGAAAAAAAGAAATACTTTTTGTTTGTAGGGACTATCCAGCCAAGGAAAAATTTGGAGAGAATAATTAGGGCATTTGCTGCTCTTGCTCCGGGTCCTGCTCGCAAACTCCAGCTTATTTTAGTTGGTTCCAAAGGTTGGCTATCTGAAGAAATCTATGACTTGCCAAAAAAGTTGGGGATTGAGGGTAAAGTTAAATTTTTGGGCCATGTAGCAGATGAAGATTTGGGGGCTTTATATAGTGGAGCTATAGCTTTGGTTTTCCCCTCTCTTTTTGAAGGATTTGGTTTGCCTATTCTTGAAGCTTTCGCCTGCAAGTGTCCTGTAATTACCTCAAACATTTCAAGCATGCCTGAGATTGCAGGAGATGCCGGTTTGCTGGTAAATCCTGAAAAGGTAGATGAGATTTCTGAAGCTATGTTAAAAATTGTTTCAAATGATAAATTAAGAAATAGTATGATACAAAAAGGTTTAGAAAGGCTAAAAAGATTTAGCTGGGAAAAATCAGCACTGAAGACCGTGGAAATCTTAATGGAAGCTGGAAAACAATAATGACAACTAATTTACTGGGAGTGAAAATAGACTATGTCACAATAGATCAAGCCGTACAGACTGCAGATATGTGGCTGCAAAGCCGGGGCAAGCATTATATTGTTACGCCAAATCCGGAAATGATAGTTGACAGTGCTTTTGATATTAAGTTTAAGGCAGCTTTAAATGAAGCTGATCTGGCGATTCCGGACAGTTCCAGGCTAGGGTGGGGTTCAAAACTGCAAGACTTAAAAAATCCCTTGCTCAAGTTTATCTACCTGCCATTTTTTCTATTCCCTAAAATTCTTACAGGAAATACTTACAAGACAACTGCCGGAACAGATTTAATGGAGAAGCTTATTAAGCTTAGTGAAGAAAAGGGCTACAGAACAGCCTTTTTAGGAGCAAGTAAAGAGGTAGCAGTCAAGTTATTTCAGTGCTTAAGCCAAAAATATCCAAAATTAAAGATTCTAATTTGTTCCGGAAATATTAAGGTTAACAAAGAAGGAGATAGTCAATTCGATACAGGTGAAGTATTGAATCCTTATAGTTTGACTGAAAAAATAGACATAATGTTTATAGCCTTTGGTCATATAAAACAGGAAAAATGGATTAATAAAAATTTGCCGAAGCTTAATACCAAAGTTATGGTCGGGGTTGGAGGAGCGTTTGATTATTTGTCGGGTTCGGTTCCAAGGGCTCCTAAAATTATAAGATCTCTCGGGATGGAATGGATTTTCCGTTTAGCAGTCCAGCCCTGGAGAATTAAGCGACTTTGGAAGCTTCCGTATTTTGTATATATGGTTATGACCCGCAAGTGAAGATTTTCTTTTCATGAAAACCTAATCTACATCCTTTGGCAGAAGCTTAGCTTCTCTGCCAAAGATATCAGAATGCAATTTTATATATCTTTTCTTTTTATATCTTTTTTTTGCGACTTTTGCCGAAAAGTCGCCCAAAACTCCTTTGCAGTGATCAGTTTACTACAATCTTTCGCTCGCTGGTCGGGAGATGACACCCACTCGGCCCTCCACTTCGTTGCGGCCGGTTCTCCCTGATAGCTTGCTCCAGATTGCTTGACGCAACTGCGATCAATGCAAGATTAAAAATTAAGGCTTCTTTTTAAGACGCTTGCGTCGCAAGGTCTTGCGAACTTATGAGCAAGTTCTTAAGAATATCGTAGCCAATATTCTAACGACGATTACAATATTATGCGAAGATTTCGCAAGAAGGTTAACAGTCAGTTAAAGGGGGTTTTAATTAGGTAATTTTTTGTGTGATACCCAGGAGCCACAACACCGCTTCCTTCTTATACCGTCTGTCCCCGCGGGAATTAATTCTTATTGCAGGAAGTTTTCCTCTTTTTCCCCATCTTTTAATTGTTAGGGGTGAGACCCGCAAAACCTGGGCAACTTCTTTAACAGTTAATAAATCCGGAAGATCGTCAAGGGAAAGTTTGGTGCTTCTTGGAAAGGATTGATTATCGTCCATTTTATTTTAATTAATCTTTAAATATCTTAATCAATTATTGAAGATCAAATTACAATTAATATATATCATAGAGATTCAGATGGTGTCAACCCCGAATTCTAAGTTCGGGGTCAAGGGCAAAAAGAGAAAAACCCCTCCGAAGAGGGGTTTCAATTAAGAATCATATCAATATATTACTGCAACTCTATTGTTGCTCCAGCTGCTGTCAATTTAGCTTTTGCTTCTTCAGCTGTTTGCTTGTTGACGCCCTCAAGTACAGGTTTTGGAGCAGCCTCTACCAGGTCTTTAGCTTCTTTAAGTCCTAAAGTTTGTACTAGTTCTCTTACAGCTTTAATAACTCCGATTTTATTTGCACCCGCGCTCGCAAGGATTACATTAAATGAAGTCTTTTCCTCAACCGGTTCTCCGGTTGCGGCACCTGCTGTAGGTCCTGCGGCCATTGCCATAGGAGCTGCGGCCGTAACGCCAAATCTGTCTTCTAAAGCATGAACTAAGTCAGCGAGCTCTAAAACTTGAAGCTTTTCAATTTGTTCAATGATTTTTTCAAGAGAAGCTGAAACTTCCTTTTTTGGCTTCTCCTCTTTTGGAGCTTCTTCTTTCTTTGACTCTCCTGACTCTTTTGACTCATTTGACTCTTTGTTTTCTTCTGCTTTTTCTAAAACTTCAGCTGCCTCAGCTGCAGGTTCTGCTGCAGGTGTCTCAACTATACTTTCTTCAGTTGCTTGTACAGTTTTTTGTGTATCGTCTGCCATAATAATTAGCGTCTAGAAGATTAGCGTTCAGTGTATAGTTTTAAAAATATAACTAACCGCTAGACGCTAGTTGCTAAACGCTACTTACTCACCGCCTTTCTGTACCCGTATAGCGTCGAGCGCATATACGAGATTTCTTAAATTAGCCTGAAGCACTCCGACAATTCCATAAAGAGGGGAGCCAAGTGAACCTACAATTTTGGCTCTGAGCTCATCTTTGCCGGGTAATTGTGCGAGCTGATTGACCTGCGCATCAGTTAAATATTCGCCGTTTAAAAATCCGGCGCGTGCAACGGGTCCCTCAAAAATTGCATCATCAGCCTTAAGACCGTTTTCTTTCAGTGCAATTTTGATCAGATTATTTTTGGTAACAGTGAATTGCGCGCTTAGATCTTCGAGCTGGGTACGCAATGCAGAGAGTTGAGCCATGTTCATGCCTTTGTAATCTGCAAACACAATGGATTTGGACTTTGCAATCCGGTCTCTTAAAGCTGCTACTATATCGATTTTTTGTTGTTTTGTTTTTGGCATTAAAAAACTCCTCTTCGAGGAGTTTTGAGTTAATAGTTATTAGGAGGGAGGAGTTAGTTTATTTTTGTGTTTAAACTATCTCCTATTTCCTGACAACTGAAAACTATTCAACCGCCTCGGTGAGATTTATATCACTCCGTAGTCTTTACGAAGGATAACTCACTTTCTTTAGCTTTGGTATTGTAACCCCTGATGTTATAATTTGTCAACAATGCCAACCATTATACTTAAGGATAAGAAAGCCACGAAAGAAGAGATTGAAAAAATGTCTTATGAGTATGGAAGATATATTAAAGTGGTGGTGGATATTGAGAAAAAGGTGTTGGCTGGAGGGGGTCAATATCACGCAGATGAAGAAAAACTCCTTTTAGAATATGGTTGTAAGCAAGAGAATCTTTGGGGAGCTGGAGTTGATATTGACACAAGTGCAATTGATTATGATTCAATGATCAATATTCGTCAAAGTCAAAATAATCCAAGTAGAATTGTTGCTGATCCTGAAATAAGAAAAAAAATTGATGAGATAATCAAAAATTTAATTGTATGAGCACAAATTCAAATTTTAGTCTTAACGTTCAGGTACTAAACATAGCTACTAATATGGGTAGGATTGGAGGATGGGTTTTTGATTCTTATGACTCTAAAAGTAAATTAATAACCAGATTCCTGGATGAAACTGATATTTTTGTTAGAGATTTAGAAAACGAAAAGATATCAGAAGAGTTCCGGCCGACCTTAGAGATGTTTAAAAAAGAATTTTACAGACTTAAATCGGAAGAAGTTAATCAAGAAAATAAACTGGCCTGGGCTGAGAAAGCTTTAACTTGGGCAAACATTCTTCAGCACAGGGCAAAACTTGCTTGAGAATTACTAAACTTGCGCAAGTTTTGGTCATTGTCTGGGGGAAGGGATTTGAGAGGGAGCAGATGAAGAATCCGGACTTGGGGGAGGCGATTTTCCAGTACTCTTACAATCAGGAGTTTCGACAGATAAAATATCCGAGGGAGATGATTTACGGCCAGAAGAATCAACTGCTTTAAGCTGATAAGAATAGGAATGATTTTGTTCTAAACTCAGGTCATTATCAGAATAGTAAGGGTTAATGCTTATATCAGGCTGATCAACCAGGGCAATAATCTGCTGATCCCTATAGAGTTCATATTTAACTGCTTTGACTGATCGGGTCCAGGATAAATTAACCACTGGTTTATCAAAATTACAGTAACTATTAGAGAACTGAAATTCTGGAGCAGCCGGGCCTAAATATGGATTTGGCCCGAATTTTACTTCAACTTTAACTCCAGTTGGAGAATGACTGATCTGTTTAATCGTAATATCATTAATCTGATCATCAAACTGCTCTCCATCCATTAAATCATAGACATAATTAAACCCCCCTTTAACCGGGCCCGAAGGGGGAGGACCTGGAGTAGATGTAGGATTTGGAGAAGATAAACGCTGGGGTTGTGGATTGACTAGTTTTGTTTGAATAAAGGCGGATAAATTAGAAAATCTGATACTGACACCAGTAAGTAAATCAGAACTAAGAGTTTTGTCAAAACCCACGGGCTGTCTATATTCCAGATAATAATCATCATCAGAGTTTAGTTTTGCTATTTTTAAAACCCTTTTACCAACCTTTTTCCCACTACTTTCTATAGGAACCAGCTCGTAAACCCCATCCTGAGAGACTTTCTGGATGTCATTATCGGACAACCAGCCAACAGTCAGTTTATGGGGAGCATTAAAATGATTAAAACCATTGCCCATAACATCATAGGGATCACCGTATTCATTGTTTTGACATCTGTAATATTCATCAACGGATTTATCTCCGCAGCTAAAGAAATTAGCGTGATGGACGCCTAAATTGTGGCCAAATTCATGGTTAAAAGTAGAATCACTAATATAGGAGTCATACCCAAAAACCCAGGCTTCAGAAGCTGGATTTCCTCCGATAGTTCCCAGTCCTCCCCAATTACATTTACCAGTATCTATTGGTGAATAAGTCATTACATATATAAACCGGTTATATCCCTTAAGGTTTTTAGCCTGTTGTTTAGCCTGGTTTCCCCAGTCTCCAAATTCACACTCAGGAGTTTTAGGGGTGACAGTAAACCAGCCCAAAACATCAGCCGTAACATTGACCTTGTCGTAAGAAATCTCCCTATAAAAGTTTCTGACGGAAGCAGGATTAGACAAAACTAATCCCTTCACCTGATCGACTGTAAAAGGCTGAACTTTATTACCAGAAAAATTGATTAAAAAAACCGCTACTTTTTGCCTGCCTGTTGAAATTGCCGGTTTTGGGGTTTTTACTTTAGTATTATATTTTCTGCCTGATGGATCGCCTGTTTCTGTTACTAATTTGCTAGCCAGTTTAACCGACTTAACCGTTACTATTGATCCGCTATAAACTTTAGGCGGGTTGGTAACGAAATAAAGATCATAACGCGGTTTAGCAAGTAACTCATCCTGCTCCTCAGATGTGCTATCAATCAACGCATATTGATAGTAGCTCTTTTTTTGGTCAAAATTATCCGCGTGAAGAACCTGCAACGCACCAGTTATTTCGCTTTCTTCCTCAATATTTTGAGCAATTGAAGCTGGAAATTTACTTCTTTGTTGAGCAAGTCTTGCATGCTCTAAAAATTTAGCAGGATTGACCTCAGCTTCTTTTAAAAGCAATTGTTTTCGCTGAAATGATATTTTTTCTAAGTTCGAGTCAGGTCTGCTTTGTTGTTCTGGACGCAATCCTAAACCGCTTTGAATCAATTGGTTTGTTAATTGTTCAATATCTGCTGTTTCGTCTGCTTTGGGAGTAAGCTGGGTGTGTTGTTGGGTTAAGTAAGTAGCGGCTCCAATACCTAAGACCAGAAGCATTAAAACTAATAAGGAAGATGCAAATCCTGAATTGTTAAATTTAGGCATTGATTAATTTATATCCTATATCTTATGACTTTGTAAACTCCCGCTTAACTAGAGGAAACTTTGTTTTAGACGAAGGCGCAAGCTTTGCTTAATTAAAAAAAGGTGAATTTTTAAGATATTCAACTTCATGGGGTAAAAATCCAACAGTTGGATAATCTCCGTGCCACCTCATGATACTTTGTCCGGGATAGAGTGTTTCATCAGGATGAGGCAATCCAAAAGCGTGACCGAGCTCATGCGCCGGCGTTCCTTTGGGAACTCCTCCCGAACACTGCCAGCCGTTGCTTAATGCGCAGGGAATGCCCCAGCTGCTGGCTACCCCTGAAATAGGCTCCAATACCCAGTCGCCGACAATTGCCCATCCTCCTAAGTTTGTGCCAAAGAATACACCACCTGCATATCCTCCCCCGCCGGCAGAAAATACCAGTGCCACATTTTGAATCTCCCAGGATTCCTGGCCGTTATGAATTGCCTTATTCATATACATCGGCCAGTTGCCGTCGATCTGATTTTGGTTTTGTTTGCAGGCATCTGAGGGCGGAAGTGCATCGTTTGGATTGGGGTCGCATCGCATAGTCAGGTAATCATATTGGCTTCTTACAACTTTTAACGGTTCAACAACAAAAGTTTCTCCGACCTTTTCTTTATACCAGTTTTGAAGCTCCGTTAGGTAGTTTTTTACTGAAGATTCATATTCAGGGTACATTGGTTTATCGGAAGGGTAAACCAAATAAGGCTTAACAACAAAAATCCCTGATGCAGGGGATGGTGAAGATGAAGGAGAGGAGCTTGGTGCGACAGAGGGTTTAATTGAAGGTGAAGGAGTTGGGGAGGGTTTGGATTTTTTACAGGTAAAATCCATAGCTGTTCGTTGTTTAACAGTATCCTGGCATTTCCAGGTTT
>JACPKO010000044.1 GCA_016186985.1 Candidatus Daviesbacteria bacterium | reverse complement strand
GATTATGAAAAAGTTATAAATGCTTTGAAATCAGAAGAAGTCTCAGAAAAATTGAGAATCGGGCTTGCTGCAAAAACATTTGAGCACCTAAGCTTTTATGATTCCCAGGTTGCAAAATTTTTCAGGAAACAAACAGAAGTTTTGTACCCTGCAGAACTTACGGTTGCAGGTAGAAAAGTAAAGCAATTGCGTTATGGAGAAAACCCCCACCAGAGCGCTTCTTTGTATTTGACACCAAATTCTAATTCTCCTTTTGAAAATATTAAACATATTGCGGGAAGAGAGTTATCAATGATGAATGTGACCGATATAAATGCCGGGCTTGAAGCAGTCAGGATTTTTGATGAGCCTGCCGCAGTTGTTATAAAACATAATACCCCATGCGGGATTGCACTTGGTAGTACTCCTTCTGAAGCTTTGCAAAGAGCTATTGATGCAGATCCTGAGTCAGCTTTTGGTGGCGTTATTGTTTCAAATAAACCTTTTGATAAAGAGGCAGCAGAGGTTGTTACTTCTTTTAAGGATGAGAAAAAAGGACTCTTTGATATTGTTGCAGCTCCTGGAATTACTGAGGAAGCTCAAACTATTTTAAAAGAAGTTAGAAAAAGCATGGGAGTTTACATTTTAAATGGGATAAAAAAACCAGGAAAAGGCGACCGGGTAGTTAAAGAAATAATCGGCGGATTTACATACCAAAGTGCTGACTGGGATACGCAGTCGGGTCGGAAAAAATGGGAGGTTGTAACTAAGGCTCAGCCAACAAAGGAGCAATTTAGGCAAATGGAAATTGCCTGGAAGTTTATAAGAAGAATGAGGTCTAATACGGTAATAATTATGGATAGGCAGTTACCGCAGACAACAGGAATTGGAACAGGCCAAACTTCGCGCTACCGGGCAGCGCAGATGGCAATAGATTTGGCAGGGGAAAAAGTTAAGGGAGCAGTACTTGCCTCCGATGCTTTTTTTCCTTTTGATGATGTTGTGTCGCTTGCAGCAATTCATGAGGTCGGCGCAATTATCCAGTCAGGCGGGTCAATTAACGATAAGCTGTCGATAGAAGCTGCAGACAAGGCAGGAATCCCAATGGTCTTTACTAACGAGCGCACCTTCTGGCACTATTAATTTTAAGAACTTAATTTTAAGAACTATTAATAAATTAATGTATTGATCGAGTCCTCTTTATTTTCTATTAACAAACACCAACATGTCCGATCGGACATAAGTATGTTACGATTGGTTCAAAGAAAGCTAAAAAGTGAAAGTTAAAAAAGGAAGTTTGAGTGACCTGATTTTGTTATACCTGGAGAAAACCGTCGATGGTTACGTCAGGCTTGAAGATTTTTTATATAACACTCATATTTACGCCAGAGGTTATGATAGGCCTTTGAAAAAATCAGCTTTAGCCCAAGCCCTAAAAAGGCTTCGGGAAAAAGAACTGTTAGAGGAAATTTTCGAATCAGGAAACTTGGCGTACAAACTTTCAGCCGCTGGTCAGGATCTTCTCCTTTTTCAGCATGATGAAGTAGAGGATTGGGACGGTAAATGGAGGATAATTATTTTTGATATCCCTGAAAAGCAAAGAAAGATAAGAAGAATCTTAAGAGGAAAGTTAAAAGAATGGGGATTTAAACCCTGGCAAAAAAGTGTTTGGGCAACCCGCCGCAATATTATTGAAAAGCTAAAAGACTTGATACTTGAACTCAAAATAAGCAAATGGGTAGCATTGATAGAATCAGACAATGTTTTTTTCAAAACATAAAGTTGTCCGATCGGACATGAGTATGTTTTAGTTGCTAGAAGGTTAGGTTTAAAGTGCCAGGTTTTTCAATCTTTCTAAATTTAGTCCAGAAAAATTTTTTATTATTAAATCAGCCTCTGATAAATCCTGGGTGTTATGAGAAGATTCTTTGAATCCGACGACTTTCATCCCGGCAGCTTTTGCTGATTTTACTCCACTTTTTGCATCTTCAATTGAGATGCAATCCTTTGGGTCAACTCCTAATAATTCTGCTGCTTTTAAATAAATGTCAGGATGGGGTTTGCCGAGTTTTACATTATCTGAATGAGCTATAGCCTGAAATTTATCTTTTATCCCAAATAGTTCTAAAATGAAATTAATCCTTCTCAAAGATGCAGAGGAGGCGACGGCAAGTTTAACTCCTGATTTTCTAAGTTCATTTATCAATTTAACCACGCCGTCTATTGGCTTTAAGTCCGGGTGGTTTTTTAAAAACTCAAAATAATCCGCTCTTGAGTGGTTGATAACTTCTTCAATAGAGTGGGTAATGTTAAACTCGCGAAAAAGAATTTCCCAGAAAGATTTTGAGGATAATCCTCTCACTTTAGTCATAAACTCGCGATCAATTTCTACATTAAATCTTTTCTTAGAATAGCCAATCCGGTGCTGATCATAGATAGGTTCGCTATTTACCAAAACCCCATCCAGATCAAAAATCACAGCTTTTAGCATATTATATATTTCCCTGTTGTAATTTTAGCATTTTTTAAGTATTATAGGCATGTAATCGATTAATGATTTCAAGAATAGCTGTTTATCAAAAAGTCCCGGACACCCGAGCGAAGTCCCGGCAAAAATCCTTCCAAAACTTTCCTTTCTACAAAAAAATTAAATCAGTCGACTTAGCCGATATTTATACAATTGAAAAAATTCTCTCAAGCGAGCAGTTAAAAAAAATAGGGTTTACACTGATTAACCCTGTTACAGAAGGGTCTAAAATAAGAATAATAAGTTCAGGATCGGAAAATACTTTATTTGTGAACTTAGAGCATAATTTAAAAGTGAATTTTAACTGGGCGATAGAGATAGGGTTTTTGCCGGGGGTGACTGACAATATTGGAAAAACAACCAGAACTGGAATTGAGGATCATTTAAAATTAAAATTTGATTTTGAAGAAGATGTTTATTCTTCCCAGGTAACTTTCATCAGCGGAGCTTTGTCAAAATCCGAAATTAAGCAAATAGCAGCCGGAATGTATAATCCTTTAATCCAAAGGGCGCATATTTATGATAAAAAGGATTTTGTTTCCGAAGGAAAGAACTTATTTCTTGTCCCTAAAGTCTCAATTACAGGCGCCCAAAAAGTTTTAGATGTTGATTTAAATGTTTCCGATGAAGAGCTTGCAAAAATCGGCAAAGAAGGAATTATGGGACCAGATGGAAAGCCCCGCGGTCCACTGGCTTTGGGGTTAGATTACATGCATGCGATCCAAAATTATTTTAAAAGCAAAAAGCGAAACCCGACTGATATTGAACTTGAAACATTAGCCCAGACTTGGAGCGAGCACTGCAAGCATACAATCTTTGCCGGTCCTTTAGATGATATACAGGAAGGTTTGTTCAAAAGATATATTAAGGGGGCAACAGAAAAGATAAGAAAGCTCAGGGGTAAAGATGACTTTTGTGTTTCGGTTTTTAAAGATAATTCAGGTGCGATAGAATTTGATGAAAATTTTTTGGTTACACATAAAGTTGAAACCCATAATACTCCTTCTGCTCTGGATCCATTTGGCGGTTCTATAACCGGGATTGTCGGAGTTAACAGGGATGCTTTGGGGTTTGGACTGGGCGCAAAACCTATCTTTAATACATATGGTTTTTGTTTCGCTGACCCGGATGATAATAGGCTGATCTACCGCGACTTTCAAAAAACCCAGGCTATGTTATTACCAAAACGGATAATGGAGGGGGTTATTGCTGGGGTGAATGCCGGAGGGAACCAGTCCGGAATCCCAACACCCATGGGGTTTTTGTACTTTGACGGTAGATACAAAGGTAAACCATTAGTTTTTTGCGGGACAGTTGGGCTTATTCCAAAAAAATCCGCTGGCCGCAAATCCTGGGAGAAAAAAGCCAAACCGGGAGACTATGTAATAATGATGGGAGGAAAAGTAGGACTTGACGGTATTCACGGTGCAACTTTTTCTTCAGAAAGTTTACATAGCGGATCTCCCTCAACGGCAGTGCAGATAGGAGATCCTATCACCCAAAAGAAATTTTCAGATGCAATAGTTAAAGAAGCCCGCGACTTAGGGTTATATAACTCGATAACTGACAATGGCGGGGGAGGGTTGTCTTCCTCAGTTGGAGAAATGGCAAAGGAATCCGGAGGAGTAATAGTTAATTTAGAAAAAGTACCACTTAAGTATCCGGGGCTTGATCCCTGGCAGATTTGGATTTCCGAATCTCAGGAAAGAATGAATCTTGCAGTCCCTAAAACTAAATGGAAGAAATTTGAGCAGCTAATGAAAAGCCGCGGAGTTGGCGCCTGGAATATTGGTGAATTTACCAAATCGGGAAAATGCTTAATTAAATATTCCGGTAAAACAATATTGGATTTGGATCTGGATTTTTTGCATGAAGGACTTCCGAAAAGGGTACAGCGTAGCGCGTATAGGGTAGGGAATTTTGAAGAACCAGAACTAAAACAGGAGAAAGATTTAACGAAGGATTTTGCCAATATGCTGGGCCGTTTAAATATTTGCAGTTATGATTTTTTATCAACACAATATGATCACACAGTGCAGGGGACAGCAGTTACATATCCGCTGCAAGGAAGGGGAAGAGTCAACTCGGAGGCTGTAGTTGTAAAACCTGTTTATAAATCCAACAGGGGGTTAGTTTTGTCCCAGGGATATTTTCCGGGCTATAGTGAAATAGATGCCTATAAGATGGCAGCAGCTTCAGTTGACGCTGCTTTTAAAAATGCCGTAATTGCCGGAGCTAACCCTGAAAAAATTGCACTTTTGGATAATTTTTGCTGGCCATCGGGAGACGATCCGGTACGTTTAGACCAGCTCAAAAAAACATGTGAAGGAGTTTATGATTTATCTGTAGCATATCTTTCTCCTTTAATTTCAGGCAAAGATTCAATGTTTAATGATTTTAAAGGATTTGACGATAAAGGCAAGCCGGTAAAGATTTCCGTTCCTCCGACACTTCTAATAACCTCGCTGGGAATTGTTGATAATGTAGAAAATGCTGTGACAATTGACGCAAAATTTCCGGGAGATTTAATTTATGTATTGGGCGAAACCTCAGGTGAGCTTGGGGGATCAGAATATTATTCCATGTTGGGTTATGAAGGTAATCGCATTCCTGAAGTTGATCCGTATAAAAATTATAATCTTTATAAAAATTATACTAAGGCGGTTGAGAAAGGTTTAATCGCATCAGCAATAGGCATAAACCGCGGAGGACTCGCGGTGGCTTTGGCTAAAATGAGTATGTCAGGAATTCTGGGTGCTAGTGTAAATCTTAAAAGATTACCGGGTAAATTTTCTTCTGATTCCGAAGCTTTGTTTTCGGAATCCACAGGAAGAATTCTTTTAACAATAGACCCAAAAAAGAAAAAAGAATTTGAAAAGTTATTCGAAGAAAAGCTCAGCTTATTTAAAGGGGTGGCGTTTGCGGAAATAGGTAAAGTCACAAACGATATGAGCATTAAAGCGACTAGTATAAATAATACGATCGTGATAAATATACTAGTCCAAAAGGCTTTAGAAACTTATCGAAGGAGGTTTGAAAAATGGTAAAACCAAAAGTATTAATTTTATCGGGGTATGGATTAAATTGTGAAGAGGAAGAAGCATTTGCTTTTGAGTTAGCGGGAGGGGAGTCCAGAATTGTTCATATTAATGATTTAATAGATAAAAAGGTTAAGATATCTGACTATCAGATCCTGGTTTTTCCCGGAGGGTTTTCATTCGGCGATGATACTGGATCCGGCAAGGCTTACGCCAACCGCATCCGTGACCATCTTTGGGAAGAAGTTAAAAAATTTGTCTCTGAGGATAAGTTAATGGTAGGTTTTTGCAACGGATTCCAGATAATGGCAAATTTAGGATTGGTTCCTGCTTTAGATGGGAAAATAGGAGAGCGGCAGGTGGCTTTGCAATACAACAAAAACTCCCGGTATATAAACCGTTGGGTGGACTTGGAAGTTTCGGGAAGAAAAACGCCGTGGCTTTTAGGCATTGATAAATTTTCTTGTCCAATTGCCCATGGGGAAGGCAGGTTTTATACTGACCCTGAAACTTTAATTAAGATAAATGAAAGGGGTTTGGCTGTTTTAAAATATTACGAAGGTGAAATTTGTAAATATCAAAATATCGAACCTAACCCTAATGGTTCATTGGAGAGTATTGCCGGTATAGTGGATGAGACCGGGAAAATATTCGGATTAATGCCCCATCCCGAGCGGGCATTGTTTTTTAACCAACGGCCGGATGCGCCTTTGCTTAAAGAAAAATATAAAAGAGAAGGAGTTAAGATCCCTAAAGAAGGACCAGGGATGCAGATTTTTAAGAATGGAATTGCCTATTTCAAATAACCAAGTATCCAAGGAACAAGAAACAAACAATTCTCAAATACCAAATTCTAATGCCCAAAATCGTTAGATTTTAAAATTGATTATTGGAATTTGTTTGGAAAACTTGTATCTTGGTACTTGTAGCTTATGATTATAATAATCGATTTTGGTTCACAAACAGCCCACTTAATTTCCAGAAGGATCCGTGAACTTGGCCAAACTGTAATGGTGGTTGAGCCGGAAGATGCAATAGAGAGGATAAAAGAGCAAAATCCCCAGGGAATAATTTTTTCAGGCGGGCCTGCATCAGTGTATGGCAAAAATTCTCCAACAGTTGACAAACAAATTTTTGAAATGAGAATACCGATTCTGGGAATTTGTTACGGGCAACAATTAATTGCCCATATTTTGGATGGCAAAGTAAGTCCCGGAAAAATTAAAGAATACGGGCCCGCGGTTGTTACAATCGAAAAAGACTCGCCCCTTTTTGAAAATACAGCCAAAGAATTTAATGTCTGGATGTCTCACGGAGATGAAGTCAAAAAAGCTCCCGGCGGATTTAAGATTGTGGCCCATACCAAGACAATTCCGGTTGCGGCTATTTCCAATGAGAAGAAAAAAATATATGCCATCCAGTTTCATCCAGAAGTAATCCATACCCAATTTGGACAAACTTTACTTGGGAATTTTTTAAAGATTTGCGGTATAGAACCCAAGCGCCAGGAGATTGATTCAGTATTCATTGAAGGACTTATTGATAATATCCGCCAGTCCTTAGGAAATGAAAAAGCAATCTGCGCTTTATCCGGCGGGGTTGATTCATCTGTTGCGGCCCTGTTAGTGCATAAAGCGATTGGAGAAAATTTGACTTGCTTTTATATAGATTCGGGACTTATGCGCGAGGGCGAAACGGATTTATTGAAGGAAGTTTTTAAGGAAAATTATGATATGAGGATTGAGGTAATTGATGCTGAAGATGAGTTTTTAGATGTTCTTAGAGGAGTGATTGATCCTGAAAAGAAGCGTAAAAAAATCGGCGAAACTTTTATCCGGGTTTTCGAGAAGGAAGCGAAAAAACTTGGAGCAAAGTTTTTGGTCCAGGGCACTATTTATCCTGATGTGATTGAGTCCCAGGGAAGCAAACATTCGGAAAAAATCAAATCACACCACAATGTCGGCGGACTCCCTGAAGATATGGAATTTACACTTGTTGAGCCTCTCAGAACTTTTTATAAAGATGAAGTCCGTTTAATTGGGCAAATTTTAGGGATGCCCGAGTCAATAACAAAACGCCAGCCGTTTCCGGGACCCGGGCTGGCTGTAAGAATTGTTGGTGAAGTTAATAAGGACAACTTAAAAATTCTGCGTAAGGCTGATGCAATCGTAAGGGAGGAAATCGAAAATTTCGGATTCACAAACAACTTATGGCAGGCGTTCGCGGTTTTTACAGGTATTAAAACAACAGGGGTAAGAGGCGATCAAAGAGTTTATGGGGAAACAATTGCAATCAGGGCTATTGAGGCCAAAGATGCTATGAGTGCGGATTTTGCCAAATTACCCTGGGGACTTTTGCAAAGAATTTCAAACAGAATTGTAACTGAAGTTCCGGATGTAAACCGGGTAGTTTATGATATTTCCACAAAACCCCCTGCAACGATGGAATGGGAATGAAATTATGTCAGACTTTTTCAAAGGAAGGTCTCCAGCTTCCAGACCAAGCTTCTAAGTCATCTTGGGTTGGCTTGAAAGATGGGTATTTGTGTGTAATTGTTTTGTTTGTAGCCATGGCGAATAACTGATTTATTGCAAGTTCAATTTGCCTGGCTCTAATCTTGTCAGATGGTGTAGGATAATGTTCGGAAACAAATTCTGTTGTGTATATTTCTTTTTGTTCCAATGAATCTCGTGAGTTGCGCTCAGCTTGATCTACAAGTCGTATAAGCCAGCCGATTACGGGAACTGTAGCCATTACACTTGTCCCGGGTCTTGATAGAAACCATCCTTGATGGTAAATTTTTGCCCGATCTAATCTTTGATCTAGGAAGAATCCTATGAGTGTTTGATCATTAGGTGTGTTTAGGCCTATCCTTTCTCCTATCCGGTACTGTCTTATATATGATTTGGCAAGTAGTGAAATTTTAGGTTCAGAGTCCTTTGTCATTAACAAAATTATATCCCATAATAAATAAAAAATCAATAAAAATTAAGAGGTTTAAAATCTAATGTATTCTTCTCTTTTTGGGCCTGTTGAGAAAATTGCAATCTTTACTCCCAAAAACTTCTCCGTGAAACATCCAGATATAATGGAATGGGAGTGATCAATTTAAATTAGGTCTTTCAGGCTCAATAAAATAAGTTCCACCTAGGATAGCGCCCTTCAGCATTAAATTTTCAGTGTAAACTAAGCTAGACCATCGTAAGGAATCCAGTCTTCCAAAACCGCCCTCCGGTCTTTGTAAGTATCCTATTCGTGCTCGTGTACGGTTTAAAAACCCGCTTGCTTGTTCTTGATTGGGTAGACTTTGAGTGTATTGTAGTCTCCTGAATAAATTTCGCCAAACTTGATGAGGATAGCTTAGTACACCTGTAGATACTAATAATCTTGTCATTTGTTGCTCAGCTTTTTTCCACCTTTCCCTTAGTCCATCAGGAAGTCCGTGTCTGCCCAGAGCAAGACCTATGAGAATATCTTGAGGCAGTGGTGATACTCCAGGGTTAACTTCGCTTAATCTTTGTTGATATTCAGTTATAACCAATAAATCTTTTTGAAGTAATTCAAGTCCAGCATCTCTTAATTGACCGGTGTGTACCTCTTCATTAATGAAGAATTTAATTTCTGGCATAGATTGTGATATTTAGAGACTACCTAAACTGGACGACGGTTAACTAGCTCGATATATATTCTTCCCTCCCCGGGCCGGTGGATATTATTGCAATTTTTACTCCTAAGGATTCTTCGATGAATTTTAGATATTTCTTGCAGGTTTTTGGCAGATCGGACATTTTTGTAACACCGGTTATATCTTCGGTCCATCCTTTAAAAGTTTTAAAAACCGGTTTCACTTTTGCTAGTTCTAAGTATCCACAGCTGGAATAGGAAATAGGTTTACCGTTTAACTCATAACCCACTGCAATTTTTAACTCCTTAACTCCTGATAAAACATCAATCTTAGTAATTGCTAAATGTGTAGTACCCGTCGCCTCAACCGCAAATTTTACACCTTCCAGGTCAAGCCAGCCGATCCTTCTTGGCCTGCCTGTGGTTGTCCCAAATTCAGCCCCTTTTTCCTGGATGTATTTTCCTGTTGCTTCTGTAAGTTCGGTTGGAAAAGGCCCCTCCCCGACTTTTGAGGTATATGCTTTAACAACTGCCCAAATATCATTTATTTTTTGAACTGGAATCCCGGATCCGGTATTTACTCCTCCGGTTATAACATTGGAGCCGGTGACAAATGGATATGACCCGAAGTCGTTATCCAGCATTACTCCATGGGCCCCTTCAAGGAGGATAGATCGTTTATCGTTTATCGCTGATCGTAAAATCTGATAAGTATCAGAAATAAAGGGAAGGAGTTTTGCGCTGAACCCTTTGAACCTCTTTAATTCTGAGGAAATATTAATAGGTTCAACTCCAAAAGTTTTTAGGATTTTATTTTTAACTTCTGATTGAAACTTAAATTTTTTCTCAAACTCTTCCCAATTTTTTAATTCATAAAGTCTTAAACCGTTATAGGAAAGCTTGTCTGCATAAGCTTGGCTGATCCCGCGTTTTGTTGTTCCTAATTTGTTTTTACCCCGGGCATTTTCATATGCCTCATCTAAGGCTTTATGATATGGAAGTACTATATGGCACCTGTCAGAAATAAACAGCTTGTCTTTTAATTCAATCCCCTCTGATTGAAGCATTTCGATTTCGGAAATTAAAACTTCCAAATCTAATACTGTGCCGTTTGCGATAACACCAACAGTATTTTTATGCAAAATTCCGGAAGGTATTAAATGAAATGGGTATTTTTTGCCGTTTGCGATTACTGTGTGTCCTGCATT
>JACPKO010000035.1 GCA_016186985.1 Candidatus Daviesbacteria bacterium | reverse complement strand
TACGGAAGTTAAACCGTTAAATATAACAGACGATGTCACCGCAAAGGCAAGCGCGTAAGTACTGAGCTTGTCGAAGTAGAGTCGCCACTAAGAGGTACTGTTCAGTAAATGAACGTACAATCAAGGATGGGACCGCGGGAGCGGTCTTTTTTATGTTTTTTACGAAGTAAAAAAGAAAAGGTTCTTCGAGGACGAGGTAAAATTTTAAACCGAAGTCCGAAGAAGGTCCTTAATATCCACTCTCGTTCCTTGTTCACTATCTTTTGTAGTGAGCAAAGAACGGGAGTTTTTTGCGTTTAGAAAGGTATTTATGGATAAGAAAAAATTAAGCAGTAAAAATTTAAAACTGGCAATTCAAAAAGAGGGGCGTTTAACCGAGGAAACGCTTGAACTTTTGCGAAAAGCAGGACTTGAATTTGAAAGTTACAAACAGAAATTATTTTCTTTATGCCGGAATTTCCCTCTGGAAATTTTGTATGTCCGCGATGACGATATTTCTGGCTATGTTGAAAAAGGGATTGTGGATTTAGGAATTGTTGGCCAGAACATACTTAATGAGAAACAACCCAAGGTTAGGAAACTTTTAAATTTAAGATATGGATTTTGCTCCTTAGTCGTAGCTGTCCCTAAAGAATCAGATATAAGTACAATAAAAAACCTTAACGGAAAAACAATTTCCACTTCTTATCCTCAATCCGCTAAAAGATTCTTTAAGGAAAACGGTATTTCAGCCGACATAGTTAAAATCAGCGGGTCTGTCGAAATAACCCCTGCTTTGGGAATCGCGGAAGCCATAGTTGATTTAACCTCAAGCGGCAGCACAATGGCCTTAAATGACCTGAGAGTATTAACTGGTATTTATGACTCAGAAGCAATATTGGTGGCCAATGAAAAAGCCTTGACGAATGGCCGTAAACTTTTGGTTGATAAACTCTTAACTCGTTTTAAGGGAGTGCTGGCCGCCAGAAGCTACAAATACGTTATGATGAACGCACCTGAAAATATTTTAGGGCGTCTCAAGGAAATCGTACCGGGACTTAAATCCCCAACAGTCTCCCCTCTTGTCCAAAAAGGCTGGATTTCGATTCAAACTGTAATCAAAGAGGAGATTTTTTGGGAAACTGTTGAGAAACTTAAAAAAGCCGGGGCGCAGGGAATTATTGTTTTACCAATTGAAAAAATAATTATATGAAAGTAGTTAACTTAAACGATTTAAAACCTAAGGATTTAAATAGACTCCTGAAACGCGCATCTGATAATTATCAGCTAGTTTATCCTGTTGTAAAAAAAATTATTTCTGATGTTAAATCACGCGGAGACAAAGCAATTTTAGATTACGAAAAACAATTCGGTGCGCAGATAAAATCACTTAAGGTGACTGAAAATGAAATCGAAAAAGCATTTGCCAATACCGATCCAAAATTAATCACCGCTTTAAAACAGTCTATCAAAAATATTACTGCTGTTGCAAAATCACAGCTTAAATCAAACGAAAAACCTGTTCAAACCGAAAAAGGGATTGCAGTTTGGCGGGAGTGGCGGCCAATTGAAAAAGTTGGTCTGTATATTCCAGGTGGCAGAGCAGTTTATCCATCCTCACTTTTAATGACAGCAATCCCCGCTCAAATTGCCGGCTGCCCGGAAATTGTTGTCGTAACCCCCCCAAATTCTGATGGCGAAATAAATCAACCTATTTTGGTTGCAGCGAAACTTTTAGGGATTAAAAATATTTTCAAAACCGGAGGAGCTCAGGCAATTGGGGCACTCGCTTTTGGAACCACGACAATTTCCAAAGTCTATAAAATATTTGGTGCAGGAAATTTATATGTAACCGCAGCCAAACAATTGGTTTTTGGTGAGGTAAATATTGATATGCCTGCAGGACCATCCGAGGTTTTTGTGATCGCCGATCAAACCGCCAACCCCAAATTTATTGCCGCGGATTTAATTGCCGACTGCGAGCATGGTGAAGACTCCGCTGGAGTTTTGATCACTACTTCCAAAAAAATTGCCGAGGAAACAGCAAAGGAAATCGAAACCCAGCTAAAGAGTATACCCACTTCAGAAAGAGTAAGGAAATCATTGAAAAAAAATGGATTGATCGCGGTTACTAAATCAATTGATGAAGCAATTGACTTTACCAATGAATATGCTCCCGAGCATTTGGAAATAATGACCAAGAATCCAAAATCTGTTGCGGCCAAAATTATTAATGCCGGATCCGTTTTTCTGGGAGACTATACCTGTAAAGGTAGTGGTGATTATGCAACCGGAGCAAATCACGTTTTGCCAACCGGCCAAAATGCCAAATCATTTTCAGCGCTCTCAGTTGACAGTTTCGGGAAAATGATCGAAATTCAGGAGGTTACAAAGGAGGGCCTAACGGAGATTAGGGAAACCATCGAAAAATTTTCCGCAGTTGAGGGCTTACCAGGCCACGGATATTCAGCAACCATCAGATTCGAGGAGTAATATGAAACTTAAACAATATATTAGGAAAGATGTTTTAAATTTCGAGGAATACAAAACCGTTTCATCGGTCTGGGATTTGGCGAGAAAATTTAATAGAAAAGAATCGGAAATAACAAAGCTTGATCAGGGCGAAAACCTTTTTGGTGTCTTCCCTATCATAGCTCGGGAATTAGGAAAATATGAATTTTATAACTATTATCCCGATCCTGAGTATAAAGACTTAAGAAAAGAGATTGCCAAGTCCTACAAGATACCCTTTGAAAAAATCATGGTCGGGTCAGGTTCTGATGAATTAATTGATTTAATTTTTCGGATGGTTGTTGAGGTTTCAGATGAGGTAATTAATTTCCCTCCGACTTTTGGAATGTATGACGTAAGTTTAAAATTGAATCGGGCAAAGGTTGTAAATGTTAAAAGAGACGCAGATTTTAATATTGATATTAAAGCGGCTTTAAAGGCGATAAACAAAAAAACTAAACTAATTATTGTTTGCTCACCTAATAATCCTACCGGAAATCCGACGCCCCGCTCCGGCATAGTGAAACTTTTGGAAACTGGAAAATTAGTGATGTTAGATGAGGCATATGCCGAGTTTGCCAGTAGAGATAATTTAGATTTACTAAATAGATATCCAAATTTAATGATACTTCGAACTTTTAGTAAATGGGCGGGAATTGCCGGACTTAGGTTAGGGTTTGTAGCAATGAATGAATATTTAATTTCCCAACTCATGAAGATTAAATCTCCGTTTAATGTAAATTTGGCCGCTGAAGTTGCAGGAATTGCGGTCTTGAAAGATCTAAAATTTGCCAGGGAAAATATTACGAAATTAAAACTTGAAAGAAGCAGGCTTTCTAAAAAATTAAGCAGTATCCCCTATTTAAAAGTTTTTCCCTCTGAAACAAATTTTGTTTTTGCTCAAGTTTTTGTTTCGGACTTTAAGGACTTTAAGAAATATTTACTTGAAAACCGGACTTTGCTCCGTTACTTTGAATCAGACTTAGTTAGAAAATCAGTCAGGATTACAATTAGCCAACCCAAAGTAAATGATAAGGTATTTAGCCTTTTAGCAAACTACCAAACGGAAACTCAAAAATATGATGGGATAATTTTTGATATGGATGGGGTCTTAATCGATGTTACGAAATCCTGCCGCATAGCTACGCTGAAAACTGTAAATTATTACTTTAGTAAAAATGATTCTAAGCTCAAAGCAACGAGATCTCAGATAAATAAAATTAAATCAATTCCTGGATTCAATAATGACTGGGATGCTTCCTTTGTGCTCATTGATCTGCTGAATAAAAAGATTAATGAAAATGAGTTTGATAGGTTTGCTAAACCTTTATCAGCCAAAATAAAAAAGTCAATTATGTATAAGGCAATTAGAGCTATCTGGCAGACTTTTTATTTAGGAAGTGACGAGTTCGAGAAAAGTGAAGACGAAAAAGCTCCGTTTATAAATAAACATCCATTAAGATTTCAGGAGAAGCTACTGGTGAAAAAAGAATTACTTGATGATTTAGTAAAAAAATATGGTCGATTGGGTATAGCAACGAGTAGACCTAGACAGGAAGCAATCTTTGCCATTAAGCAGTTTGCATTAGATAAGTATTTTGAAGAAAAATATTTGGTTGCTCTAGAGGATGCAAATAAAGAAAAACCTAATCCTGAACCGTTAATTGAAGCCAAAAAAAGGCTTGGTCTAAGTTCACCTGTTTATGTTGGCGACACCATCAATGATTGTCTTGCTGCAAAAAATGCATCGATGCCGAGTATTTATGTTGGAAAGGAAAACTTAGGTGATTTTCAGGTCTTCGAAATTAATCAAATAGGAAAGGTCTTATATGAAAAAGCGTAAAGCACAAATTATTAGAAATACAACTGAGACTCAAATAAATCTGGAGTTAAATATCGATGGATCCGGGAAAAGGAAAATTGATATTCCTGTGGGATTTTTAACCCACATGTTAGACCTTTTTGCCAAACATGGATTATTTGATTTAAAAATCAAGGCAACAGGCGACATTTATATTGATGAGCATCACACAGTTGAAGATATTGGGATTGTTTTAGGAGAAGCTTTTCTTACAGCCCTTAGTAATAAAAAAGGGATTAATAGGTACGGCTTTTTTGTGCTGCCGGATGATGAAAAATTCCAAAAAGCATTGGATAAAGATAATTTGGGCAGTTATGGTTTTTTTGTGCTACCTATGGATGAAGCTTTAGCAACTGTTGCAATAGATTTTGCCGGAAGGTATTCTTTCAGATTTGATTGCCAATTTATAAATCCAAAGGTTGGAGATTTAAATACTGATTTAATCTGGCATTTCTGGGATGCTTTTGCGCAAAACGCCAAAGTTAATCTTTATATCAAAGTTGAAAACGGCAGGAACGACCACCACATTGCCGAGGCTATGTTTAAGGCGGTTGCCCGGGCAATAAGGATGGCGATACAAATCGGTCCCAGAGCCAAAAACCAAATTCCTTCAACGAAAGGACGACTGTGATTGGAATAATTGATTACGGGCTGGGGAATTTAACCTCGGTTAAAAATGCTTTGGATAAAATTGGCGCGCCGAATTTCATTTCGGGTGAAGTTTCGCAACTTAAAAAATCAAGCGGTTTAATTTTACCCGGTGTTGGCGCGGCCGGTGCCGGAATGAAAAATTTAAAAGCCAAAAAACTGGATATATTTTTAACTCAGGAAATCAAAAACGGAAAACCATTTTTTGGAATTTGTTTAGGAATGCAGTTACTTTTTGATTTTTCTGAGGAAGATAATACTAAAAGTTTAGGGATTATTCCCGGAAAAGTAAAGAAATTTACAGGTAAGCTAAAGGTGCCGCAAATGGGTTGGAATAATGTAGAAATTACAAATCCGGAATCTAAAATTATGAGGGGAATAAAAAATAACAGCTATTTTTATTTTGTTAACAGTTATTACTGCGTTCCTGAAGAAAAGGAAATTATTGCAGGAACAACAGATTATGGTGGAAAGTTTTGTAGTGTTTTCGAGAAAGATAATATTTGTGCAACACAATTTCACAGCGAAAAAAGCGGAGATACGGGTCTTCAGCTATTAGAAAATTTTGTGAAAGGCTGCAAATGATCATTATTCCCGCAATTGATATTTTAGGAGGAAAATGCGTCAGGCTTTATCAGGGAGATTACAATAAGTCTAAAATTTACTCTGAAGACCCTCCTCAGATGGCCTTAAAATGGCAGGCTCAAGGCGCGTCCATTTTGCACATAGTTGATTTAGACGGAGCAAAAACAGGAAAACCTGTAAATACTAGAATAATTTCTACGATCGTGAGGAAAATTCGAGTCCAGGTTGGTGGAGGTATCAGAGACCGGCAAACCATTAAAAGATACCTTAAGGCCGGGGTTTTTAGAATTGTCTTAGGAACAGCGGTATTAGAGGACTTTGAGTTTGCCAAAGCTACCTTCCAGGAGTTTGGCAATAAAATTGTCGTGGGACTTGATGCAAAAAACGGGTTTCTTATGAAAAAGGGCTGGATTACTAAAAGTTATTTGAATGTTTTTAAAACCGCAAAAAAACTTGAGGAGTTGGGAGCGAAGAGATTTATTTACACTGATATCTCAAAGGACGGAAGTTTAACCGGACCAAATTTTTCTGCACTTGAAAAATTAATAGAAACAGTAAACTCCCCTGTTATTGCTTCCGGAGGGGTTTCGAGCGTTAATCAAATCAAGCAATTAAAGAATTCCGGAGCCGAGGCCGTCATTTTAGGTAAGGCCTTATATGAAGGAAAAATAGATTTAAAGGAGGCCTTAAATGTTAGCTAAGAGAATTATCCCCTGCCTTGATGTTAATCAGGGCCGGGTGGTAAAAGGAGTTAATTTTGTAAACCTTGTTGACGCCGGAGACCCGGTCGCTTTGGCAAAATTTTATAATAGCGAAGGTGCTGATGAACTGGTATTTCTCGACATTACTGCATCTTCGGATAACCGCAAGATTATGCTGGATGTTGTCAAACTTATCGCTAAAGAAATTTTTATTCCGTTTACTGTCGGAGGAGGAATTAACAATATTGAACAGATCAGAGAAATTATTTTAGCTGGTGCTGAAAAAGTTTCTTTAAATACTGCAGCTGTAAAAGACCCTGAATTTATTACAAAAGCAACCAGTGACTTTGGCAGTCAATGTATAGTTATAGCAATAGATGCTAAAAAAACCGGATCTTCCTGGAACGTTTTTATAAAAGGAGGGCGCGAGGACACCGGGCTTGATGCATTTAAGTGGGCTAAACAAGTTGCGGAGCTTGGCGCCGGTGAGATACTCTTAACCAGCATGGACAAAGATGGAACTAAATCAGGATTTGATGTTGAACTGACCCGGAAAGTTTCTGAGGCGATAAATATTCCGGTAATTGCCTCTGGAGGCGCGGGGAAGTTGGAGGATTTTGCACAAGTTTTAACCAGGGGTAAAGCCGATGCCGCGCTCGCCGCTTCCCTATTTCATTTCGGAGAATTAAAAATTTCTGACCTAAAGGAATATCTGGCTAAAAATAATATCGAGATAAGGAATTAAGTATGGAAATAGATTTTAAAAAAGGAGATGGATTGGTGCCGGTCATAATTCAGGACTACCTGTCTGGTCAGGTTTTAATGCTCGGATTTATGAATAAACAGGCTTTTGAAAAAACCAAATCAACAAAACTTGTAAACTTTTATAGCCGGAGCAGACAAAAGCTTTGGATGAAAGGCGAGCAATCCGGCAATAAGTTGGAAGTTAAAGAAGTGTTTACGGATTGCGACAATGATTCCATTTTGATAAAAGTAAATTTAGTAGGTAATGCTGTATGTCACACGGGAGAAAAAACATGTTTCTTTAAAAAATTATGACTCTAGAGAAGCTTTACAGTTTAATAGAAAAGCGTAAGAGGGATTTACCAAAAAACTCTTACACCACTTCCCTTTTTGTCGGGGGCTTAGACAGAATTATCCAAAAAGTCGGCGAGGAAGCTGTTGAAGTAGTTGTTGCAGCGAAAGGAAAATCCCGGCAGAGAGTTATTGAAGAATTTGCAGACCTTTTGTTTCATAGCTTAATTCTGCTATCCTATTTAGGTATCAAACCAAAAGAAATTTTGGATGAGCTTGAGAAAAGGAATAAAACATGAAATTACAAACACCAAAAGGGTTTAGGGACTTTCTGCCTCAGGATGCCTTAAAAAGAAAAGCTGTTCTGGACCGGATAATTTCAATTTATCAAAAATTCGGGTTTGATCCCTTAGAAACCCCGACTGTAGAATATGAAGAAACTTTAAAGGGAAAGTACGGGGAAGAAGAAAAATTGATTTACAGCTTTGAAACTCTTGGCGGGGACAAACTAGCCTTAAGATATGACCAGACCGTACCGCTCGTCCGTGTAATTGCCCAGTGGGGACCTGCCGGTGCCCAAAAAATCATCCTTCCTTTTAAGCGTTACCAAATCCAGTCCGCTTTCCGCGGGGAAAACCCCCAAAAAGGAAGGTATAGGGAATTTTTACAGTGTGATGCAGATACGATAGGTATTTCCAGCCCACTTGTTGACGCGGAACTTTTGGCGTTAGCTTATGAAATTTATCAAAGTTTAGGACTTGAGGTAATAATTAAGGTCAACGACCGTGCTCTGTTATCCGAGTTCACTCCCAAACATTTATCTGCAATAGACAAACTGAATAAAATCGGCACTGACGGGGTGATCTCACAGCTTGAGTCCAAAGGGATGACCGGAAGCGAAGCGGCTCAGGCATTAGAGAAAATTAAATCGCTCCGGCCCTCGGAAAATCTTGGGGAAGCAATGAAAACTTTTGAAAAAATGGGCTATCCTAAAAATGTATTAAAATTTGACCCTACTTTAGTACGGGGACTTGATTATTATACCGGCATGATAATGGAGGTTGTTTTAAAGGAAGACGCTAACTCACAATCTTTGGCCGGCGGCGGAAGATATGATAAGATCATTGGTCAATTTACCGGAACTGATATACCTGCCAGCGGCTTCTCGGTTGGATTTGACAGGACTATTGAGGTACTGGAGCAAAAAAACTTAATTGAGCCCCTCCTTACAAACACCCTGGTTTTGATTGCGCTTAACTCACCTTCTTTTGAAGTGAAAGCCCTTAAGGTTTTATCCCTTCTTAGGTCTTTAAGCATTAATACCGAAATTTGGCTAGACTCAAACACCAAGCTTGAAAAACAGTTAAAATTTGCAGACCTGAAAGGTATCCAATATGTAGTTATAATTGGTTTGACTGCGCAGGAAACTGAAGATGAGGTAATCCTGAAAGATTTACTCTCAAGAACCCAGGAAACAGTTAGAATATCGGAAATTTATAATAAAGTCAAAAGTAGTGAACTCGGAAATCCTTAAAAAACCTATCTTTTATTTAGCAATCATTGCTGCCCATATAATCTGGGGTGGTAATTATGTTTTTGCCAAAATTACCCTGCAGGAAATACCAATGATGTCTTTAGGGTTTTTGCGCTATGGTTTAGCAAGCCTTTTGATAATCCCGTTTTTACTTAATCTTAGTAGTAGCGAGAAGAGAATTAAGCTCGCACACCTGCCCCAACTGGTTTTGGGTTCACTTCTTTTAGCCTGCATAAATATCGCTTTTTTCTATGCCGGGCTTATACGCACGAGTGCTATTACTGCTTCGGTTCTTGAGCTTTCTATTCCGGTCATCTCGGTTATCGGCGGCTGGTGGTTTCTTAAAGAGAAAATTTATACAGCCAACTTAGCCGGCATTGCCATTAGTCTGCTTGGGGCAATTTCTGTTATTGGTATTCCCCTGCTGTTTTTCGGGAGCTTTTCCGGTAAAGAGTTTCTTGGAAATATTTTAATTTTGCTCTCAGCCGTGTCTTTTGTAACAGGATCAATGATCCTTAAAAAAATGTTGAAGATTTATAAACCTCTGGTCATTACCGGAATTATTTTTTTAATTGCCACTTCGGCCTTTTTCTTGCCTGCATTTATGGAATACCTTCAGAATCCTAATTGGGTTTTAAAGGTGAGTCTGCTTGGGATATTCGGACTAATTTACATTACCGTTTTATCCTCAATTTGCGCCTATTTTTTGCTTTTGTGGGGACTTTCAAAAATCCCTATTTCCCACGCCAACTTAATCCAATATATCGAACCTGCGGTTGCTGCATCTTTAGCCGTACCGCTTTTAGGGGAAAGGATTTCTTTTTCATTTATTATTGGAACTTGTCTAATCGTCCTGGGGGTTTATTGGGGAACCCTGGGGAAGCAGGAGCACCATCATTCTGATCATAAACACCACAGAAATTAACTCAAATCGTAAAATGCAAATCTCAAATATACATCTAAAATCTATTAATCTTTAAGTTTTGATTTTTGAATTGTAGTTTTGACTTTTGAAATTTGAGTTTTGAGATCAGATTAGTTATACTATCCCCCATATGAAACAAGGAATTCATCCTACCTGGATCGAAAACGCCAAAGTAGTATGTGCTTGCGGTTCGGTTTTTGAAACCGGTTCGGTTTTGCCGTCAATCCGCGTTGATATTTGTTCAAAATGCCATCCTCTTTTTACAGGACAACAAAAATTTGTTGATATCTTAGGCCAGGTTGACAAGTTCAAAAAGTTTACTGAAAAAGCTGCAGTTAAAGGTGAAGAGAAACGCAAGATTAAAGAGGCCAGAGATGCTAAGGTCGTTATTGATAAAACAGAGAAGCCCTCACTTAAGGATCTTTTGATGCAGGCACGAAAGTCGCTACGCTCTTAGCTCCGCGCAGAAATTTTCAATTTACAATTTTTGCCTCCTCTGGAGGGTTGCTTAATTTTCAATGAATTTTTAATGTTAAAATGTTTAAAGATTTAAAATTAATCAATGATTATATTAAAATATATTAAAGAACAGTTAGATCAGATTGATCAACAAATCAGCCAGTCTTCTAAGCTACTACAAGATCCTGAGTTAGCTAATTTAGCGCGCCTAGAAATCGAAGAATTAGAAAAACAAAGACAGGAGCTTATGGATTCGGCCAGAACTCCAATGAATTCTGACGCGCCGGGAGAGCCAAACGGGTCAGGCGAGTCAATAAATCCGAATATCGCTATTTTGGAAATCAGAAGCGCTGCCGGAGGAGATGAAGCAGGTCTTTTTGCCGGAGACCTTTTACGGATGTACCTGCGCTACAGCGAATCTAAAGGCTGGAAGGTGCAGGAGCTGAACCGTTCCGAGGGAGGACTGGGCCAGATTAAATCAGTCACCCTAGAAATAAAAGGTAAGAATTCTTTTAAGCAACTTCAATATGAATCAGGTGTCCACAGGGTTCAAAGAGTTCCCAAAACCGAGAGTTCCGGAAGAATCCACACCTCAACGGCAACTGTTGCGCTACTGCCTGAGGTTACCGAATCTGAGGTTTATATAAATCCGTCAGATATCTCTTTTGAATCTTTCCGCTCAGGAGGTGCAGGAGGCCAAAACGTTAATAAAGTCTCAACAGCCGTGCGTCTGGTACATAAACCTACAGGTATTATAGTTACCTGCCAAACTGAACGCTCACAGCTTCAAAACCGGGAAAATGCGATGAATTTACTGCGGGCAAGGATTTGGGAAACAGAGCAAAAGGAAAAATTCGCCGAGGTTGATAGTGCACGCGCATTAATGGTCGGCGCAGGAGACAGGAGCGAAAAAATCCGTACCTATAATTTCCCGCAAAACAGAATCACCGATCATAGAATCAATAAATCATGGTACAACCTTGAGCAAATTATGGAAGGCGGTATGGAACCTGTTGTGAAGGCATTACAGGAAGCAGAGGCACAAGAAGCTTAAAGTGAAAAAAGGTCAAAAATTACCCGTTGAAAAGCCCAAACAATACCAGCAGGGCTGGACAGAATTCTACAAGTTGAAATTTTTTTTAACCCCTGATTCTTTAATCCCCCGTCCCGAAACAGAACTTTTAGTAGACGAGATTATAAAAATAAAGCCTGAGGCAGTACTTGATTTAGGAACCGGATCGGGAAATATAGCAATTGCTGTTGCTAAAAACCTACCTGATGTAAAAATTTTTGCAACTGATATATCAGAAAAAGCTTTGGAGGTAGCCCAAAGGAATGCTAAATTCCATAAAGTTGAAAATCAAATTTTTTTCTTTGTCAGCGATTTACTTGATTATTTAGCTTCCCACCTTAAAGGTGTAAGCGTAAAAGTACCGGATGTTATTGTAACTAACCTGCCATATATACCAACCGCGCGTTTAATGCATATAGATCCTATGGTGGCAGAATGGGAACCGCGAGTTGCTTTAGACGGCGGTGTTGATGGATTTGAATTATACAGGAAATTATTTACCCAGATCGAGCAAAAAAAATTGTACCCAAAATATTTGATTGGGGAAATTGATTACTCGCACGCGGATTTTGTTATGGAGGAATCAAGAAGTTTCTTTCCTGATGCCCAAGTTGAGGTAAAACACGATTTAGGCAAAAAACAAAGATACTTTGTAATTAAATTCCAGTTGCAATAATTTGCACTATAGGTTAAAATCTATTCTTAATGTCAAAATTTAGCCCCGAGAGAAGAATATTTCTAAGGAATTTCACAGGCTTAGCGGCTGCGCCTTTAGCACAAGCTCTGGAGAGAGAAACACAGGTAATTACCGCCACTGCATTAGGTGTTTCAAGGTTAGCTCCTCAGGTTCTTGAACCTTTAAGAGCCGAAGCTGCTTACCAAGCAGAGCTACTTTTCCCTGAAAGATATTCTGGTCAAATTGCTCCTTTTGAAAACTTACCTTATATCGGCCCAGAAAAACTAAAAAAGCTACTTGTAATCCTAGATCAAACCGGCGACCCACTCCTCAGAAAAGTTTCATCTGATGTACGCTTACTTTCTGTTGACCCAACTACAGCTGATATACCTGACTGGGCTGCTTTTGAAAGAAAACCATTTCCCTTAGTTTCTAACCCAAGGACTATGGACTCTATTCTTGCATTTTTACCCAGGACATTCGGGACTCCAAAAGACCAAATAGTTTTAAGAGACAACCAAGGTAAGTCATATGGGTTTAATGATTTTGACAAAGTATTCTTAGGCATTCAATTAGCTAATTCTCCCGAGGTTAAAAAAGCTGGGATGTTCGACGAAGCAGTGTTTTTAGCAAAAGAAGTATTAACAATGGAAATGCTACTTAGAATGTCACAAGAGCTCCACCATTTAATGAAAACTATGGGTGTAGAAGCATTCGACTCTTCTGGTAATCCACTGCGTGAAGCTCCTAGAATAAAAAGGGCTGGAGAAATACTCTGGTTTATAGAGAGTTCCGATGATAATACATTTACTTGGAAAGTTATTGACACGCTACCCACAGCCTTACTTGCAGTAAGCTTAGGAAATCTTATGAATCGTGGGAAATTTAACATCGGCAAAGATAGTACTTTAGGAAATGTAACCTTAGGAGTTCATCTATTAAATTTAAACCCTGTGATTAAATCCCGTTTTCAAGGTCTTTCCTCAGAATGGGTAAGGAGCGGGCAGTTGCTGCCTCCGGCGGGAATAACCCAGGAAATGTTTTTCCATCCTTATTCAACCTTTTTAAACATGTACCAGAAAGAAATGCTCAAAAGAGGCTAACAATACAAATCAAACTCATAAAGAATCCGCCGGAAAAAATTTTAGAAATGTCCGTTAGCAGCTGATTTCCTGCGGGCTCGCCTTATTGCTTCATCCGAAGTACCACCACCTAAAGTTCTATGTCCACCAATCCTGACTACATGAAATGGTACCAACGGCCTTTTAACTCCCTCGGCTACTAAAGCCTTTCCGTAAAAAACACCGGTCACTGTCTCAGAAATTACTGATTGCCTGTGTGGGGAGGTTTTAACTAAATGTGTACCGCTTTCCGAAGACTCTTCAACACGCGGCTGCTGGCGTTCTCTGATAAACATAATGGGTAAATATAGTATAAACTATTTAAAAAATCAACTGGCTACTGTCATTCCTTGTTCGCCTCTTGTAAAGTTGCCTCAACTCTTTTTGTTTCACCTTTATCTCCATTATCTTTCCAAACTTCAATACTAACTTTATCTCCCGGTTTTTTAGTCCTTATAAATTCCGAAATAAAATTTTGAGTGTTAACTTCTTTACCGTCAATTTTTGTAATTATGTCCCCTGATTCTATACCCGCTTTTTCCGCAGCACTCCCGGGTACAACATCAACAATGTAAGCACCCTGCGGGATCTCATTCAATATTGCGTAATCCCTTGTTACAATCTGGTAATTAACCCCTAAAAGTGCACGGGAGATTTTACCGGTTGAAATAAATTCATCAATAGTGGCTTTTACTGAGTTGATCGGTATTGCAAAGCCTATATTTTGGGCTGACTCGGAAACCGCCACATTTACCCCAATTACCTCGCCTGCAGAATTTAAAAGTGGCCCACCAGAATTTCCTGGATTAATTGCTGCATCGGTTTGGATCAAGTCATCCAGCATCTCAATTTGCCGACCAAACGGGTCACCGGCGCCTATTGACCGCCCTAAACCTGAAACCACACCTGTTGTTACGGTATTGGAGAACCTTCCAAGAGCATTACCGATTGCGATTACGGTTTGTCCAACTTTAAGCCTAGCAGAGTCGCCAATCTTCAGCGCATGCAGACCATTTTCTTTAGTCTTTACCAAAGCCAGATCCAAATTTGGATCCCTGTAGATTTTTTCCACCTCAAGTTTTTTACCGTCTTTGGTAACTACAGTATAGTTTGCCTGCAAATCTGAAACCACATGCTTGTTGGTAACAATTACTCCATTATCCGAAGCTACAAACCCCGTACCTATAGTTGACTGACGGTTCCTTGGCAGGGCTGTTGGGTCAAAGGGGTTAATTACCCGCTGGGTAACACCAATTGCAACAACTGAAGGTGAGGAATTTTCAACAGTATCAATAATTGCGTTTTCTTCTTTAACCAGAGTCCTTGTCTCCTGGGTCGGGTTTTCAATTTTTGGAAGCGGGTTTAAGCTGAAAGTTAACTTGCCTGAGGAAACTAATTGGTAAAATAAAAATCCCAGCGCCCCGACAACAAGCAGTGCTACAACCAGTTTTTTGAATGTATCGTTCATCGGGTTTTTATTTTACCACACACTTGTCACTTGTCACTTGTCACTTGTCACTTGTCACTTGTCACTTGTCACTTGTCACTTGTCACTTGTCACTTGTCACTTTATAAATTGTCCACTTCCTGAAGTGCCTTCTCTAACTGGAAATCTTTTGCCGGATCATCCGTTTCAGCCTTTAGCTGCTCCTCTGTTAACGCAATTTCGATATCCGGAGTCAAACCTTTCTGGTGAATCCAGCGGCCATTAGGCGTAAGCCATTTTGCTGTTGTAATATGGATTCCGGTTTTTTCCGGCAGGTCCTGTGATTCCTGTATAGTTCCTTTACCAAATGAAACTTCTCCCATAAGCTTACCCCTTTTTGTGTCCTGGATGGCGCCTGCCACAATTTCTGAAGCCGAGGCAGAACCTTTATTAATTAAAACTACCATAGGTAAACTTAACAGCTTGCCTTCCCTGTTAACTTTGTACGGAACCTGTTCACCTTTGGCATTTTCCTGAAGGACAATATTGCCGCTTTTTATAAACTCCGAACCAATAAAGACGGCCCCGTCCAGCAACCCCCCCGGATTATTGCGCAGGTCTAAAATAACAGCTTCAGGCCCGAAGGCCAGAGTGTCCGAGACTGCTTTGTTCCACTCTGTAAATGTCCTCTCCCCAAACCTGTTGAGTTTTATTAAAGCCACTCTTTTACCCTTTGGTGAGGTTTTTTCTTCGAATTTGACGCTTTCAACAACTATCGTATCCCGCTTCAGATCGATAGTTTTGGATTTAACATCACCATCGTGATAAATTTCAAGAGCAACGGTTGTACCTTTAGGACCCCTGATTAAGTTAACAGCCTCCGGAAGTGATAGGTTTATTGCCTCCTTCCCGTCTATTTTAAGGATAAGGTCCCCTGGTTTTATCCCTGCGCGGTCTGCAGGTGTATTTTGAACAGGCGAAATAACAGCCAGTCTCTTTTCTTTATCGTACCCAAGTTGAATCCCGACCCCTTCGAAAGACCCGTTAATCTCCTCCTGGATAGATTTTTGTTCTGTTGGGGGAAGAAAAACTGTGTAAGGATCCCCAAGAGAAGCAACCATACCCTGGACTGCTCCATAAAACATTTTTTGGGGGTCTATTGCTTTTTTATCTACATATTCACTCGATACCAAATCCCAAACCTGCCAGAATAGTTTAAAATCAATGTCCTGGCTGGCTTTTGCTGTTTCATTTTTAAAAGTAACTTCCGGCCGGAAATTATCGGCTTTAAACTGGAAATTGCGCATTCCCAGCTGCCAGCCTATGACAAATGTTAAAAGCGCGATTAAAACAGTAAATCCGTTTATCTTTTTTATAAAATTCATATAGTTAACGCAAATCTTAAACCTCAAATCGCAAAGTTGCAACTAAAACCCTAAATCTTTAAGTTTTGAAATTTAAGCTGTAGTTTTGAATTTTGACATTTGAGTTTTGCGATTAAATTATCTCCACATTACTATAAGGCACTCTCATCTTCCTGGTTTTGGTGTCGATTGTCAGCATATAGGTTGAAATACCGGAATCAAGAGTTGTTGGTGTTTCATCAATGTTTTTGACAACACCCTGAGTTCCCATAAAAGGAGGCCAGATTAACCTTACTTTTAAACCGATCTTTATTTCGCTGATTCCCAGTTCAGGTCTTGCACCCAAAGCCTGGTTGTCAGGCAGACTGACTTTTCTGCACCCAAGTATACTATCTGGATCGTTGCTTGGCAATAAAATCATTCCTAAATTCCCGTTTACTATAGCAAATTTATTATTATGGCTTCCAAAAATTTCCTCAAAATCTTCACCAATCGGTAATAACCCAAAACCCTCAGTGGCAATAAGAGAAATTCCGATTTCCGTACCAACCCTTTTACTGGGCACCAGGCTTACTGCCATTGATAAATAATCATCCATATTTAAGCCTCCACAGATAATTCCACTGACATTACATGTTAAGGCTTTCTTTATCGCCTCCTCCATAACAAGAGAACCGGCCACTAATATCTGGCCGCGGTGGGCAGTGGTTATTTGAGAAGCATTGACTAAATCCCCCGGGCCTGAAATGACATTCATAAATCCTTCCTTTTCGCTGCCGGTCCCCAAAATTCCATATACTTCTGTACTCATACACTTAATAGAAACTTCCCCCCGCACTGCATCAATGTCCTGAACTACCCCAAAGACACCGGAGGTAAGGGAAACATCTTTGGGTATAAGCCTCAAGGTCGCCTCACCGGTTTTATCGTTCAAGCTTTCAAAAATAGAATCAGTCGGTGCGATTATTTGACTGGTACCAAACAAGCCTTTTTTTTGCGCCAGCAATTCTCCTTTAAAAACTGTCCTGCCGACCTCTTTTTTAAGATATCTCTTTACATCCAAAGGCCTAACATTTAGTTCGTTAGCTAAATTAACCTTGGTAAACCCTGCGGTTAATTTATAATGTCCTAAAACATCATGTGGTGAAACTTCAGCGTTTTTGCTGGCCAAAATTGTTCCCGGACCTTTAAGAGTCCGTTTAACAAGTCTGCAGATTCCGGAGTTTACCCTGATCCTGTGATTTGCATAAAGCAGCGTAGCCATTTAACTTTTAACCCTTAAGTCTATAACAACCCCCAATTCACCTCCAGGGACTGAGTACGAAGTATTTTCGATCTTCATCTTAATTTGCGGAGCAACAATCCTGGAAATTGATAAAGTATTTGGACTCAAGGTTCCTTCGACCCCCATTACAACAATTTTAATCTTCCCTTTATCTTTCACAAGTTTGCTAACATTTGGAGGGCTGATTAAGGAACCTAGAAGTTTTACTTGTGTTTTATCTTTAAGGTATATTTGGATAACTCCTTTGGGATTTATTGCCTCTATTATCACACCGGCGAGTCTCGTCAAAGGCGGGAAACGCTGCAGGAATAATTCGGGAATATAAATCTTGTTTGTCTGCGGTTCATAAACCAATGCTGGTCTTTGTTTGAGCGCCTCCCTTAAAATAGCCAGATCGATCTCCAAATCCGACTTAGTCAAAGCAACAGTTTGAGGATAAATAATCCTGTTGCCTAAAATATTAGCCAGGTTATGTTTATCGACTTGTATATGCAGCCAGGCAGATAAATTTAAAGAGGAAACTTTATCCAGATTAGGAAATTGTTCAAAAACACCGCTTAGGTGGGGCATGAATTAAGTATAACAAACACAAACTCAAAAGTTAAAATTAGGCTCTTGTAATGAATGGCAGCATTGCCAGGTGTCTCGCATATTTGATTTGGGAAGATAATCCCCTTTGGTGTTTGCTGCAGACACCCGAGCGCTGCTTGGGATTAATTCTTGACCTATCCGACATAAACCTGCGCAAAGAAGCCGAGTCCGTAAACGCAGGCTCTTTTGAGTTGTCACAAAAAAAACATGTTTTTTTCTTAATAACAGAATCTGCCATAATTTGGAATTATATACTATAGACCTTTGAATTTCCAACACTAGAAAGGCAGGTCATCAAGGTTTTCAATTTCTTCCTTTTCCGGTTTAGCTGATTTTTCTGGCTTAGCTTCAGGCTCAGAAGATTCTTTTTCTTCAGTTTTAACTTTTGAGTTTTCAGATTTGAGTTTTTCACCCGGCATTTCATCCGCATTTCTTGAAGCAACGGGAGGCTCATCCTGGGTGGATTCTACTGATTCCCCGTTATTTCTACTGGTCAAAAGGATCATATCTTCGATAACAATTTCTGTAATATAACGGGTTTGGCCCTCCGGAGTGTCCCAGGAACGGTTTTGAAGACGTCCCGAAACAAACACTCTATTTCCTTTTTTCAAAAGCTGGTTGCAAAGTTCGGCTAATTTATTCCATGCCACACACCGGTGGAAGTCTGCCTCTTCTCTTTTCTCACCGTCGGAAACAAAGGTGCGGTTGGTTGCGATTGTAAATGTGACGACAGCTGCTCCTGAAGGGGTGTAGCGCATCTCAGGGTCACGGGTTAAATTTCCAATTAATTCTACTCTGTTCCAGGATCTACTTGCCATTTTTTTAACTTGTTTTACCCTTTTTTGTTTTTACCTGAGTTTCTTCCTTCGCTTCAATTTTTTCTTCTATTTTTTTTGTTAGTTGCCTCTTCGCTCTTTTGTCTTTTCTCTTTACTATTAAGTACCTGATTATATCCTCATTTAATCTTATGTTTTTGTCAAGGGCAATAACAGCATCAGGTTCTGCCTCAAATTCAAAATGAGCGTAAAAAGCTTTATTGTTGTGTTTTATTTCATAGGCTAAAGACCTGACTCCCCAAATATCTTCGCCGGTTAAGCTGCCGAAATCTTTCTTGATTGATTCAAAAATTGCATTCCGGTCCGCCTCTGGGACTTTTTCATTAATCAGTACAGTTAAGGTATATTTTTGCATAATATTACTCTGCAAAAAACAGGTTCTGCGAGCGCGTTGTATAATTGCCTACACAAAAGCGCGAAGCAGGTCCTTCTTTTTGCATTGGGTTATTTTACCTGATCGGAGGCTGTGAATTCAAGCACTAGGATCCGCTTGAAGTCAAATTAGAAAATTCTCCCCTGGCATTTGGCGGCAATAATAACGCAACCCGTCTCATTAAAAGATTATTAATCTCATTTGGATTATTTCTCCAGTCTGTTCCCAAAGAACCGGCCATATCCTCTGCCATCAGGGGCATCCCAACTTTAATATCGACAAACATCCTCTCTATACCCAACAAGGATAATATTTTCCATGGCCTGTCATAGATCGAAGCTATCCCTTCAGGAGTCATCATTAAACTATCTGAACTTAAAAACCTATAGGTTCTGTTTATTCCAACAGGAACGAAGTAAGGATATTGATTTAAATCCCTGCCCCACCTTCCCATTACAGCAAACATAGAGGTAATGTCTGTATCTCCATCCTCTAACTTTTTTAATCCAAAAATATCATCCCCCTTTTTTCCTTCAGGATGTCTGCCGGGCTGAACAGTACCTCCGGCTAAAATCACTACCCCTACACCTTCGCGTTTTACCCTTGCTTTCAGCAAATCAATTTCTGCGCGATCCTTTTTCATACCATACCTTCTAACATCTACTTCTCTTGTAATCTCCACAAATTCAACACTCCGTAAGTTGGCATAAGCCTCCATGGTTGGATAGAGCCCTTTTAGTAACGGGCTTTGTTTTCCTTCCTTTACTGATTTCGCAAGAGTCGCAACAAATCCATTAAGCTGCTTTTTGGGATCGCCTTCTTTTGATAAATCCACTAAACCTTTGCACAAATGGGCTCCTACGATTGGATCCATATGATTAAAATGGCCAAAGACTAATAATGGTACTCCGCCATCATCTGTCAACCCTCTGAATGCTGTTTGAAATTCAGGAGTAAATGGATCAACCCTCACTATTTTAGGAAATCTGGATGCGATATGCCGTCCCAACTGGTTTACTAAACCAGCTCTTTCTGCAAAACCCAACGCCTGTCTTTTTATATCCGGACTCATAATTGTTGGATTTTAGCATATAAAAGATTTAGGTTTTATTAGAAAAAGAGGAGTTACTAAGGGAGTTTATTACGAAGTAACAACTTCGTGAGTCGCAAGTTATAAAGTTAGAAATTAAACTTAGAATTTTTTATTGAAGGGGTTTTTGGGTAAATTTGGAAAAATCAATTGGTTGACCACCTAAACTACCAAGCATATCATTGACACCTCTTAAAGCAGCTTTAGAATCTCCGGTAGCCTTTCCTCTGGTTTGATCAAAAATCTTTTGACTAGCGAACAAAATCGAACCTATTCTATTATTGGGATGATCGATTCGCTGAATTTGTATCACTTCAAAATTACTATCAGTATCCGAGGTGGTACTTGGAACTTGATAAGGATAAACTCTTCCAGTTTTTCGTGGCCGCCTCTCAATTAAAAGAAACGAATCATCTTCTCCAACTGAAGCCCTGACTAAGTATTGCGCTTCTCCTCTTGCGAAAATCCAGTCAGTACTAGGCTGCTGATTAGGTTCGTTATTCCCCCGTTGTTTTGAGCAATGACTTTGGATCAAAGAATGCCCTATTGCCATTTTTAGATCCGGATCTATTAAAGCGAGTCGAAAAAAATGGTTAATTATCTCCCTTGCAATAACCCTTGACTCTTCAGGATCCAGAATATCTTTTAGATCTTCATTGTCTGGATTAGTAGCAGGTTCTATTCGTAGTTTTTTTAAATAAGTCTCTGCCCAATCCACTGCTTCTTTTTCTTCATCTCTCTCAGGTGTATCATCCACATTTACCATTTTACACTATTTTTATAAAAAGGTATTAGTTACTCACCAAAAACTCAACAACATCCCCATCCTTCATTTCATATTCTTTCCCTTCGGTCCTGACCCAACCTTTTTCTTTTGCGGTTTTCAAAGACCCCGCTTCAATTAATTTTTCGTATTCTATAACTTGGGATCTAATAAAACCTTTTTCAAAATCTGTATGAATTACTCCGGCAGCTTGAGGAGCTTTTGTGCCTTTTTTTATAGTCCAAGCTCTAACTTCTTTTTTCCCAGCAGTTAAGAATGAAATTAATCCAAGCAATGAATAGGCTTTTTTAATAAGCCTGTTTAATCCTGGTTCTGAAATTCCTAATTCTTTTAAATACTCCCCTCTTTCTTCCTCTGAAAGCTCTGAAAGTTCTGAAAGTTCTTCTTCTATCTTGGCCGAGATAACCATTTCGTTCTCATTAGCTACTTCGTGTTCCAATCTATGGGCATAGCTTCCTTCGTCTACATTAAAAACATGGAGAGCCGGTTTAATGGTGAGTAGCGGCAGTGAATTAAACCAACCCTTAAGTCTCTCATCCCCCACATTAAATTTACCTATTATTCTCCCCTGCTCTAATTCTGCCTTGATATTTTTTAAAATTTCTAATTTCTGAGGATCCAAAGAATCTTTGGAACCTCTTATTTCTTTTTCTGCAGCAGAGACTAACTTCTCTATAACCTGTAGATCTGCCAAAGCAAGTTCTGTTTCTACAATTTCCCTATCTGATTTTGGGTCAGTACTACCTTCCCTGATAATAGGCACTTGCCCTGAGCTTGTCGAAGGGTCTTCAAAATCTCTTAACACATGAATTATGGCATCAACTTCTCTAATATGGGATAAGAACTGATTCCCCAACCCTGCTCCTGTACTCGCACCCTTTACTAAACCGGCAATGTCCACAAATTCAACAACCGCAGGCATAATGGGAGGAAGACTTTCCATCTTCTCCTCAGCTTTAGTTAACTCAGCCAGCTTCCCCAGTCTTTCATCAGGCACTGCCACAACTCCGGTATTAGGCTCAATTGTGGCAAAAGGATAATTAGCAGAAAGCGCTACCCTCTTTTTCAAGAGCGCATTAAATAATGTAGATTTACCAACATTCGGAAGCCCTACTATTCCGACGGACAAATTCATTTCCCATATTTTAGCAGATTACAGCAGGAGCTAAACTAACAAATCATAAACAAATTTCACACCGATAATCAGAATTGCTATAAGAACCACTTTCCGAAATGTTTTTTGCGGTACCCGCTTAACAATTTGCTTCCCTGCAAATGAACCTGCAAATGCAACAATAAAAAGAATTGGCATGTACCAATAATATTGAGACTGTAGAAACCCATCTTTCAGATATACAGGTATTCTGGTTAAATAAACGCCAAGGGCAATTGCTGCCGCTGTGGCGATATATTTTTCCTTTGGTAATGCAAAGGCAGTCAAAAATGCTCCCCGCAACGCTCCGCCTGTTCCGATAAGTCCAGCAAGGAAACCTGACAGCCCGCCTCCAATTACCGAATTAAAAAGTGATGGTCTTACCTTTAAGTCATCTTTCCATAAAGAAATAATGGAATAGATAATTAAAAATACTCCTAAAATACCCTTCAACATCTCTTGAGGAAGATAGGAAACAAGCAAAGCTCCAATGAGGGTTAACAGAACACTTGGAATACCAAAAATTATAAGGATATGTCTATCAAGTCCAGACCTAAAAAAACTAATCCTGCTGATATTGCCAAAGATATGAAAGAAGGCAACCAAAACAAGTGATGTTTTAAAATCAAAGAATAAAAGCGCAAGTGGTAAAAAAACAGTTGACGAACCAAACCCGGCTATTGTTCCTATAATCTCTGCGGCAAAAGCGGAAAGAAAGAATAATATACTCATATTATCATCTTAGCAAAAATGCTGGTGGTTTTGAGTGAATTATTCTTCCTAAAGCATCCGTCCGAGTTATTATCCTTTTATATCTTGTTTTTGGTGCTACAAATTCAAAGTCAAATTCTAAAGATGGGATGGG
>JACPKO010000034.1 GCA_016186985.1 Candidatus Daviesbacteria bacterium | reverse complement strand
TATAGTCAGTCTGAAAATTAAGCAGTAACGCTATAAAAAAGATTAGTGCAAAAACTTTCGTTTTATCAAGCGAAGTAAGGATTCTGCTTAAAAAAACCATAAACGCAAGTAGAGACAAAACCCCCGCTTCAACCAATATATCCAAAAATAAATTATGACTTGAATAAGTCCAGTAATAAGGACTTGCCCCGTATTTTCGTGAAGCTTTATAAAAGTTGTTCAAACCAATACCAAAAACCGGATTATCCCTGGCTGATTGCAACGCCTGATTAAAGTATTCAAGTCTTTTTCCTCCGAATTGTTTTGGGTGCAAAATATTATTCTCAGATAAATATTGGTTTGTCTTGGCAAAAGGGTTTATATACTGAAATTCTTTTACAATTGCAAAAAACATATAAAAAACAACAAAAAAAATTGTGGCAAAAAACAAGCTAGACCGAAGGTCAATTTTCTTTAGCTTCATGAAATATATGAATATAAAAAACACTACAGCTAAAAAGCTTGCATAAGCCGACCGGGAAAAGGCGAGAATAAAGAATATTGAAAAGCTAAGAAAGAGTAGAAGATAAAAATTTTTCCATTTTATAAGTAGAAGGTAAAAAAGCGCAAGCAAAGGTAATATTAAAAAATCCCCCAGGTGATTATGAGAGCCAAAAGCCGGGTAGACTAGTTGATAACCATAAAGCTTTCCAGGATCTAAAAAAGGCAGCTTTAAATTGGCTAACACAAGTGAAAAAAGAATCAATACCACCGCAAAATAAAAGATTAATTTAATAAGGGGGTTATAAATTTCTTGTTTGTGGTTAAAAACCCAAAGTAAAATTAAACAAAAAGCGGTATATAAAAAGAAGAACCTGCTCGTTTCAATTATATTAGGATTTGCGTAAGTTGAAATCCCCAGTAAACCCAAAAAAATAATTATGGTAATACTGAGTTTTTTGGGAAACTTTAAGGGTACTTTTGCTAAATAATCAAAAAGATATAGGAAAAAAGGCAGTATTAAAATCAAATAAAAGGATATTAACCAGCCGTAAAACAAACCCAAAGTCTGAAGAAGAAAAATGAAGCTAAAAACAGTCAAAAAGATGACTGTAGAGTAGCTTTTTAATTTTAGCATTTCAATAAGGTAACGGATTAAACAGGTTTTCCAGCTTTTGATCCTGAATCGTCGAATAGGAGTTAAACCTCCTGACTTCATTTAAATCATATAACTCTTCCTTCTGGCCGTTTAAAAGGCAGGCGTTATCGAGAGAATAGATATATTTATATCTTCCGTCAAAAATAGCATATTTCGTAAGGTAGCTGTTGCTGAAATACTGATATTTTGCCTTGGGCTGCCTTATGGTTTTAAAAGAGCTCAGTTGTCCTGCAAAACTTTTACCATCCAGGTTTCTAGTGTTGTATTTAATATTCATTAACTCGAGCACCGTTGGGAGAAAGTCTGTATTTTGGAGCATAAGGTCAGATCTATTTAGTCCTGACGAGCCGGGTGTTCTTATTATAAGAGGTATCCGTAAAGCCGAATCATACAAAACCCCCCTATGGTTAAAATAATAGTTATGGTCAAACCCCTCACCGTGGTCACTGTAAATAACTATTATTGTATTTTTATCTATATTTAATTCTTTAATTTTCTCTAAAATTTTGCCTGCCAAAGAATCTGAGTAAGCAATCCCACCGTCATACAATGTTTCAAACAGTTCTTTCTTTTCCTGCGGCAAAGGACTAAGTGAGCAAAATTGATAAGTGGCTCTTTCATTCTCCAATTCTTCCGGGCTCTTAGAATTTATGTAATCGCAAAATTTCCGGTTAAATTTGCATTTGTATTCTTCCGGAGGCTGATATGGGGCATGCGGATCCATTAAATGAATCCAGAGGAAAAAGTTCGACTGACTGTCTTTAGTCTGGTTTTCAAGCCATGTGTTCGCTTTTGAAAGAAATGATTCGTAGTTTTGGTTAGTATCCTGGGTATAGAGTTCTTTTTCATCAATGATTTGATAGGTCTTAAAAAACATGAAGTCCTCGCTATCAACACCGTTGTAGAGGTTTGTCGCCTTAGGGGCTAATGCTCCTGTAGTAAATGTAGCAGTTTTATATCCGTTTTCTTTTAAAATCTTCATCAAAGTCGGTGTCCTGTCACTAAGTAAAATTCCCTGGTTACGGGTTATTCTTGTTTTAAAAGGATATTGTCCGTTAAACAACGTTGCAAAAGAGGGATAAGTCATAGGAATAACAGTCCGAAAATTAGTAAGTATTGTTGAGTTTTTAGCAAAGTTATCTATATTTGGAGTTGTATCTTTTAAGTAACCATAAACCCCAACATGATCAGCTCTTAAGGTATCAATCGAAATAATAATCAGATTAGGCTTTGACTTTGCTGTTTTTTGCTTAACTGCAAAAAACGATGTAAGTCCTAGTATCAATATGAATATAAACACTGTTACGCTAAAAACTAGCCCATTATCTTTTAAAATCATTTTTAATCTTTAAACGTACACTGAACCACTCTCTTGCTGTTGACCAATCAAATTTTATCATGTTAGGATAAAATTAGTGAAAAAGTTTCTTCGTCAGATAACGCTATCTCTTCTTACCCTTTCGTCAATAGGATTAATCCTTGCTGGCAATGTATACGCACAATACGGAGGTTTTGTATCAACCAGCGGCGCCAGGGTAACTCCAAAATGCAACTTATCAACCAATAACCCGCAGATGGATGTTACCTGGAGCGATTCAAACTCGATTAAGTCAACTTATGAAATCCGCAAAACAAACGGCGTAAAAAGAGCCACGGGAGACGGACTAAAAGGATTTTATTTTGCTAACAAGGACCTTAAGGGAACACCTATCTTAGAAAAAGACGGTGAAGTTATTAATCATAATTGGGGCTCTGGTGCCCCTAGTCCTGCTGTATCAGCTACCGGCGATAATTTCAGCGCCTCCTGGGTAGGTTTTTTGGAAATACCAGACAATGCCGATTACACCTTCCATTTAAATGGTAACGATGGAAAGCGTCTTTATTTAAATGGAGTTAAAGCAATTGATGACTGGAAAGATACCAATAATGCAACGACTAAAAGCTCTGATCCTACCCGCTTTCTGGCCGGATCTAAAATACCAATCAGGATTGAGTATTATGACCGAAAAGGAAATGCTGAAATACATTTAACTTGGAGCTACAACAGTAATAATAATGTCCCCATCGAAAAAAACAAACTATTTTCTTCCGATATAGAATATCAAGTGATCACTCCTGCACCCATTACCCCCCGAACTACTCCGAACGGCCTTAAAGCCAGCTATTTTCCAAACAAGAATTTAACCGGCAATCCAATTTATGAAGTAGACGGCGAAAATGTAAATTTCAACTGGGGCGATTCTTCGCCTAACACGCTCGTTCCTACTGATAATTTTAGCGCCAGATGGTCCGGACAGGTTCTTATCCCTAAGGATGGTGATTATGTCTTTTCTGTTGACACAAGCGACGGAGGTATTCTTTACCTTGACGGAATCAGGATCATAAACGAGTGGGGTGATCACAATAATACCAAATCTACATCGGCAGACCCAATTACCCTTGCTGCCAATACCAAACACAACATTATATTTGAATATTATGAAAAGACTGGAAAAGCTGAAGCGCGCCTAAACTGGTCCTATCCTGGAGTTTCAAAAACTCCAATCCCGACCGGCAATCTATTTTCAAGCGAATTAATCCAGAATTTTAATAGCTTACTTTACCTCAAAAAAGATGGCTTATACGCATCCTATTATACCGCCCCTGATCTATCAGGTTACCCTGTTTTGAAAAGAATAGACAAAAAAGTCGATTTTGCCTGGGGCAACTCTACGCCTGATCCTTCTATACCAGGTGGTGAGTTTGGAGCCAAGTGGGCTGGCCAGGTTTTAGTACCAAATGTAACTGATAACTACTCTTTCTATGTAAACGTAAAGGATGGTGCCAGACTTTTTATAGATGGTGTGATGGTTATTGATTCATGGACCAATAAAAATTCACCTCAGGAAATCGCCTCAGACCCAATTAAACTTGCTGCAAACTCAAGGCATAATATTATGCTGGAGTATTATTCAAAAACCGGGAATCCGAAGATTCAACTTGGCTGGTCTGCCCCCTCACTTCCCAAACAAGTGATTAATCAAAACGCTATTGTCAGTGATAACACTAGTGGAAATTTCTATTCAGCGGAGTATCAATACATCGATAATTCTGTATTTCAACCAAACACATTTACCGCTTATTCGGTATTAACAAGAGGTGTATATGGATCCCGTCAATCAGCTTGGACTGATTATCAGCTGCCTGAAAACTGTGGAGCAATTACCATCAGCCCAAATCCCATTGTGAGCTGCAATACTATCGAAACATCATGGACGGCTGACCCCGGGACAAATCCATACGGAATTTTTAGAGCAGAGATTAACAATCAAAGAGGATTTACTAAAGATACAGGCAACTCTTTAACTGGCGGCTTATTGTCTTATTGGGGTTTTAATGAGAGAGGGGCAACTGCGGTCGACTCTAAAGGATTAAATAACGGCACCGCAAACGGAACTCAATCTATTAATGGCTTTTATGGGGGTCTTGGCCGGTACCTAAATGGAATTTCAGATTATATTCAAATACCTTCCGTAGGCTCCAACCCTGATCTTAACTTTACCAAAAACTTTACAATAGCAGGATGGATAAATCCCGCCCGTGCTGGCGGAACGAGGGGAATTTTATCAAAGATAGCAGCAGATAATAGCATCCAATATGCCTTGTCGCTTGATGGAAACAAACTTCGATTTGATTACCAAAGAAATAATAATTTCAATGTAAACGGAGGTCAAATAAAAGTGGGTACGCTTGTTTTTATAGCCGTAACGGTCGACAATTCATCCGGTCCTAATATTAGTCTTTATGTAGATGACCCGACTAACCCTGTGAAAACAGGCACCGCGCCAGCTGAAACATTAGTAAGCAATAACCCTATTGAGTTTGGAAGGCAAAGCAACAATAACAACAGCTATTTTGAAGGCATAATTGAAGATTTTGGCATCTGGTCAAGAGTCTTAACTTCACAAGAATTAATGGACTTATATAATGCAGGATTGGCTAATCCTTATAACCCAAGTAATACCAGGGTTAACATAGTTCAGCTGAACAATAGCTGGCCTCAATCTCCCTATTCTGATTCCCCGCCTCCTGATAAAATGTATACCTATCAGGTCAGTAATTTCCAGCAAACTTCCTTTTCAAGCTGGACTAATCCGGTGAGCTTATCCCCAACTTGTACCCCTCCCCAGATTAACCTTTTCTTAACCAGTAAAGGCAAAACCCTGGGTCATAATGACTATCCTTTAAATGTTAAACAAAATGATCCTGTATCCATTTCCTGGAACACTACCAACGTACCGGTTGGTCCTTCCTCCTGCACGGCTTCCATACCCTCAACCAACCCTGCACCTTCCCAGGATTTAATTAATTCCTGGAGTAATGGCAAAGCAGAGACGGGAAACCAGGCCCTGGCTCCTATTTCTACAATTGGTAACTACCAGTTCAGTCTAACCTGCTCTAATCCCCAGGGAGTATCCGGATCTTCAACCATTACCTTAAAAGTTGAAGAAACCAAAAAACCCTACTTCAAGACAACCGGTGGCGATGTCCATACTAATAAAGGGATTTATATATCAGAATGACAAGAGTGAGAGTGAAGAGAATTATAATTTTTACAAGATGAAAAAATTTAGGATCCGGATTCTTAGAAACATATTATTGACAGTATTATTTATCACCATCCTCTTTACTCTTTCCTCTTCCCTCTTCCCTATTCCTTCCTTTGCCCAATGCCAGACAAATGACCGCAACCAGGGTTTAATTTCAGCAACCAGCGGTGTAACCGGTATGTTTGGTAATCTTGATAATGTCTGCATCACTGGTAATAACACCTCCTACCGGGAATTTAAGGTTCCCTCATACCAAAATCTGGAAGAACAGTTTTATACTTCTAGCCGCTCCGGTTTTACAAAGGGAGGCGACTTATTATCAGCAAACGGAGCATGGAATTTTACAGGTGCAGGTGCCGGCATCTATCTTCAAACAAAAAATGTAATTCTTAGCGGAGTCGCTCCAACCGCAACTACAACCCCTCCTTCCGGAGTTCAGATAATTTTTATACGGGGGAGTTTAAACATCACTGCGAATATTGATTATGCAGACACTGATTCCGCTTCAGGGCTCGTATTCATTGTCCGGGATAACATAAATATTTACACAGATGTTACCAAAGTAAACGCTGTATTGATTTCATTTGGACAAATTTGCACTGCTTATCTTGCCGCCTCATCAGGATGCTCTGACGGGTCAACCATCACCCAACCGCTTACTATTAATGGCAGTCTAATTTCATTAAATAAGAATTCATCCCCGGCCAGTCCATTACAGCTTAGGAGGAATCTTGAGGATAACGATCAGCCTGCTGAGGTTGTTAACAAACAACCCAAATACTTATATATCCTAAAGGATGGACTATTTACAAAAGATTTAATTATTACAACAGAAGACCAGCATTATCCGATAACAACCGCACCCTAACTTAAAAAGGCTCATTTACCAAAATTCCTTTTTTGTTTTCCATACCAATTGATAGCTTTTTTTAGCTCTTTTTCATCAAAATCCGGCCATAATACTTTTGTAAAATATAGTTCAGAGTATGCTGTTTGCCAAAGTAAAAAATTGGAAAGACGAATCCTCCCGCCGGTTCTTATAACCAGATCCGGGTCAGATTCTCCCTTAGTATATAAATGCTTCGATATTATTTCCTCATTTAACTTATCTACTTCTATTCCCTCTTCAATAAGTTCCTTGATGGCTGAAATTAATTCCTTTTTACCTCCGTAATTTAGAGCTATGTTTAATTTTATTGATTCGTTTTTTATGTAAGTATCCCTTATTTCACTGACTATTTTTCTTATCGCGCCTGGAAGTCCTTCAATTTCTCCTAGGATTGACAATTTTACTCCGTTTTTCATCATGTTTTTAAACTGGTTATTGTAGGTTCTGCGTATTATGCTGAATAAATCAGCCACCTCCCTTTTTGCCCTCTCAGTTATATTTTCTGTAGAAAGGGCATAAATAGTTATGGCCTCAACCCCTAACTTTTCCGCAGTTTTTACAAGTTCCTCAATTTTTTCAACACCAACTTTATGGCCTTGCTTATCTGGAAGGCCCCTTGCCCTTGCCCAACGGCGGTTACCATCCATTATGATCGCTATGTGCTTAGGAATACTGCTTTTTTTGGTTTTCATAAATTTAGCTAACGAGATAATTTAGCATATTGAAGCTGGTTTTGCTACAATTGACCCTCGTATTATGGCTAACAGACTTAGAGATTTTAAAAATGCATTTGAGCGGCGGGTATATTTAGAGAATAAAGTTAAAATTCATTTAGACAAAATCTCAAACTTTTCTTTCCCGGAGGAGGAAGTTTTGGGCAGGAATATCGAGAATTTAATCGGCGCAACCCAGATTCCTTTAGGAATTGCAGGACCAATATTAATCAAGGGTAAAGGGGAAAGGGAGAAGGGGAAAGGGTATTTTATTCCGCTTGCTACAACTGAGGGGGCGCTGGTGGCATCGGTTTCAAGAGGCTGCAAGGCAATTTCAGAGTCAGGTGGAACATTTGTTGAAGTTGAAAATGTAGGAATTACCAGGGGACCGGTTTTCAGGACAGAAGGAATAGAACATTCTGTAAAAGTTAAAACATGGGTAGATAAAAACTTCCTTAAAATTACCCACGTAGCTAAGAAAACTTCATCCCATTTGAAATTAAAAAAACTAGGGACAAGATTTGCGGGGAGAAATCTATTTATAAGGTTTTATTTTAATACTCAAGATGCCATGGGAATGAACATGGCAACTATCGCAACAGAGGCAGCGACCAAACTGATTGAAAAGGAAACCGGGGCAGAGTGTATTTCGGTTGCAGGTAATTTTGACATCGATAAAAAACCCGCCTGGTTAAATTTTATCTCCGGCCGGGGGAAAAGGGTTTGGGCTGAGGTAACTTTAAAAAAAGCTTTGGTTAAAGAAGTTTTAAAAACCACTCCGGAAAAAATTGCAGATTTGGTTTATAGAAAATGTTTAGTTGGATCGATTATGTCAGGCTCTTTGGGGTTTAATGCACATTTCGCTAACATAATTGCAGCTTTGTTTATAGCTACAGGTCAGGATCCGGCTCATATAGCCGAGGGAAGTTTGGGAATTACAACTGCGGAAGTTTTAGACGATGGAAGTCTTCATTTTTCAATCTACCTCCCCTCTTTGATAGTCGGAATAATCGGCGGAGGAACAACCCTGCCTACTCAAAAAGAAGCTTTAAATATTACCGGTGCCAATTCTGTGCTAGAATTTGCTGAGGTTATTGCTGGAGCTGTCTTGGCAGGTGAACTCTCATTGCTTGCTTCTCAAGCGGAAGGTACTCTTGCAAGCTCGCACATCAAACTTGGCAGAAAAGGAAAAAAATGAACGGTATAATTTCCTACGGCACTTATATTCCTAGAAACCGCATAAAAATTTCATCTATTGCCCTTTTTTGGAGAAAAAATTCTGAGGAAATTGAAAAGGGACTGGGACTGAGTGAAAAATCTGTTGCATCTTTGGATGAAGACGCAACAACTTTAGCTATAGAAGCAGCCCTTATCGCTATACAGTCAGGAAAAATTCCGCTTAAGGACATAAAAGCTTTAGCTGTAGGTTCAGAATCCCATCCATATGCAGTCAAACCAACTTCAACCATTGTCGGGGAAATTTTAGGAATTCCCCATAACTACTTAGCTATCGACACTCAGTTTGCATGCAAAGCTGCTACAGCTGCAATGAGGCTTATATCCAAAATGGATGAGTTAAAGCAAAATAAATACGGCCTGGTGATTGGCTCGGACGTGGCCCAGGCAAAACCAGGAGACGCTTTGGAATATACTGCCGCTTCAGCGAGCGCGGCTTTTGTAATGGGAGGAGGAAATAAGGTTATAGCACAAATTATTTCATCCACATCGTACTCATCAGATACTCCTGACTTTTGGCGCCGTGACGGCCAGAAATTCCCT
>JACPKO010000032.1 GCA_016186985.1 Candidatus Daviesbacteria bacterium | reverse complement strand
TATCCAGCTTTTTTATTCCATTTATAACTTCTTTTTTCGGATAATCATACCGAAAGGCAGACTGAATTAAGGCGGTTCTGATACCCGCATATTCGGAAGCAAACTCCTCAACATTCAAAGGTGTGAGTCCCCCTCTAAAAGGTAATGAGGCTGATCCAATTATTGGGAAAAGTTTAAAATTATGCTGAAGTTCAAATTTTCTAAACCTTGAAAGAGCAATTTTTATAGCTAAAACTGTGGGTACAAGCCCTGAATTCAAAGCCGGATCAGACCTTGCTACATAAGTCCTTAAATATGCAGGAAGTCTATTAAACTTTTTCTGAAATAATGTTAAGTACTCTTTTAAAATCTTATCCGAGTTGATTATTGTCCGGATATCTTCAAAAAGTGGTATTACTTTGATAGATTTTAATGGTGTTTTATTCATTCTAAAAAGCTCATGTTTTAAAGAGGCAATTTCAATAAAAGCCTCATGAATCGCTATCATCTCTTGAGCCTTGGTTGTCATAGGTAAGATTACCTCAAATAAAGGGGTGTCCTCCGGAAGTTTAAAAGAAGTTGCCATGGCTGCTCCGGAAATTAGGTTCATAAGGGATCTTCCAAACCTGAATTCAGTTTCAACCCATGGGTTTGGAAGCCTGAATGTCAGGAATTTCTTTTGCCCCAAAGGGTTTTTTTTAAAGTAATCAAAATACTGCGAAAGCAATCTTTCTATAACAGACTCGTCTACTAACTTCCCTTCCCAATCCCATTTATATTCGGATACTCCTAAATCTGAAAAAGATAAAAATAGCTCTTCTGTCTCCTCTGCTGTTGAGATGAAAGCAAGGTTCCTTTCACCCCTCTTCACTCTTCCCTCTTCACTCTTCACTTTCCAGTACGGAACAGACGCATGGTCAGGATGCTGGGAAACCATGGTGGAAGGGATTTTACGCTTGGGCTTCATTCTGCTGCAGATTCTACCCTTTGCAAAGCAAACAGGCAAGCTTGCTTAAGTGCGAAGCTCGTGTTTAAATATGGCAATTGTAAAACCATGATTGATTCTGTGCAACATATTGATAGAGAAATTGATAAAGCCAGGGAGGAGGCTCTGCCGGTTATTGCAGCAAGAATATTGCAAAGGAAAAGGTCTACGTTATTAAATAGGTTTATGAAAGCGAGAATAGGACTTGATGCTTTGAGGGAAGGAGAAGATAGAATTGGTTATCGGGGTTTAGTATTGCTTAACACAGGAGATGAGTTGCAAAGAACACTTTTAAGGTTAGGAGCTGAGGCTACAAAGGTTGATGAGTATGGACAGCATTTTGAAGGATATAGAAATGAATTAGGAGGGGACGGATTAATAGTCAGACCGGGTTTAATGTTTGCCAGTGGATTAAAAGATCCAGGTCTTTTAGCGGTAATAACCCATTTAGTTGTACCTGATGAGTTTACTGAACAAAGAGCAAGAGAGGCTTTTTCAAGAATTATTATTAACTCAAAACCAGTACCTGAATTGCTGTCTAAAAGTACTGGTATAGAGACTGATAAAGAGTTTTTAGATAGGATTGCGCGGGAATTCAGGTTGTTTAATGCCCGGGGTAAATTTACGGAGTACTGAAGTTTTACATATTATCCGATATCTTGATTTTACATAATGACCGTGGTACTATGACCATAGTTATGCAGACAATATCTAAATCACAATTAAAATCTCAGCTTTTGGGGTATCTGCGCAAGGTAGAAACAGAAAAAAAGGATCTCATTGTAACTCATTTAGGCAAACCTGTGGTTAAAATTACTCCTTATAAGGAGGATCCTGAGAAAATCCTCAAATCTTTGCGCGGTAGTGTGATCTATCATGAAGATTACGATCCATCAGAACCAATAGGCTTGGAAGATTGGGAAGCACTTAAATGATCCTAATTGATACCCATGTTTTATTATGGTGGATTGGTGATCGAAAAAAACTTTCCTTAAAAGCAACTAAAATATTTAGCGAGCAATCTCAACAAGGATTAATTTTTGTGTCTTCAATTAGTATTTGGGAAATTTGTCTACTTTTGAAAAAGAAGAAAATTAGCTTACTCATGGATACAGAAAGTTGGATAGAGCAAATTGAGAAGTTACCGTATATTCAATTTGTTCCCGTGGACAATCGCATAGCCGCAAAATCTGTGAATTTACCGGGTCAATTCCATTCTGACCCTGCAGATAGGATAATTGTAGCAACAGCCAGGGAAATGGGGGCAGTTTTAGTTACAAGTGACGATAAAATCAGGAAGTACCCGCATATCCAAACAATCTGGTAAACGTTAAAAATGCGGCTGGATGTTTATGCAGATTTGATCTTGAATGACTAAACTTTAATTTCCTGGAGCAATAAAACTTTGACATCTTTAAATCTTTTAAGCCTTGAGTTATTGGTAATAAAAACCCGGGATTTTGAAAAAATTGCAGTAGCCAATTGGATACAG
>JACPKO010000023.1 GCA_016186985.1 Candidatus Daviesbacteria bacterium | reverse complement strand
AATCACCCTGGGATTGCGGAACCGGTGTGTCCCCGGGTAAAGATTTTGAAGGGATTTTATCATAACCGTAAAGCCTTGCAACCTCTTCAATTAAATCTTCTTCGATAGAAACATCCAGCCTAAAATAAGGCCTTTTAACATTAAACACCCGAGGTTTGATTTCAGTAACTTTAAAATTTAATTTTTCGAGGAGATTTTTAATTTGCTCAGGAGTAAAATCAAGCCCTATTAATGAATTATTTTTTTCAACCCTTAGTTTAATTTCACTATCTTCTTCTTCAAAATTTCCAGCAAGAGTTAACGCTGTCAACTTTCCGCCTAATTTTTCAAACATTAAAATCGCCCGGTTGAGTGATTGAAACAATCTTTTTTTAGTAAGACCATGATAAAACCTTTTTGAGGCCTCTGATTGAAGTTTTAGTTTATGTGATGTTTTTTTAACGTACTCGGGATTAAATAGAGAAGCTGAAAGCAAAATTGTTGAAGTTGTATCTTTAATTTCAGTATCCTTGCCTCCCATTACTCCGGCAATATCCAAAGCTTTTTTTGTATCTGCTAAAACAATATCAGATGAGGCTAGTTTTCTTGTTTTACCATCCAATGTTGTAATTTCTTCTCCCTCCTTAGCCCTGCGAACATTAATTGCGTCATCTTCCACTGTGGATGCATCAAAAGCATGGAGGGGTTGCCCATATTCGAGCATTATTAAGTTAGTAACATCGGCAATATTATTAACTGGTCTCATCCCGGAATCAGTTATCTTTTTGATCCAATCAGCTGAGGATTTTTGAACCTTTAACCCTTCGATTTTCGCGACGCATTGGATTTGTGCCAATTGCGGCTCCTTAATTTCAACAGGAGTTTGGGGCAAATTTCTTGTTTCCCATACAAAATTGCTTTCCTCCTCAAATTTAACCTCCGATCCAAAAAGAGAAGATACTTCATAAGCCACACCGCGCATCGATAATAAATCAGCACGGTTGTAACCCTTCATATCGAGCTCAATAAATTTATCGGTTACCTCTTTTGTACCGATTGTTTTCATATTAATTTCCCCCATTAAATCCTTAAGGGGTTTTTTTATTTCTACTAATTCTTTTAACCAGCTAATTGAAACTTTCATACAGATTAAACTCAAATCTCAAATGTCAAAACGCAAAGCTACATCTAAAATCTTAAAACTTATAAAGATTTAAAATTTGAGTTGTAGATTTGAAATTTGCGATTTGAGTTTTGACATATTTTTAGTATTTATTCAAAAATCTAAGATCCCCACTATTAAATAACCTTACATCCTTTATTCCTTCCCTTACCATTAACATTCTTCCCAGTCCAAATCCCCATGCAATGCCTGAGTAGACATCCGGGTCGATCCCGCCGTTTTTTAAAACAGTCGGGTGGATCATTCCGGCTCCCGCAAGTTCAAGCCAGCCAACGCCGCCGCAGACTTTGCACCCTTTTCCTTTGCAAAAAATACAAAGCCCGTCAACGCCTGCGCCCGGTTCAACGAATGGGTAGTATTTTGGTTTAAGCCTTGCTTTAACGTCATACCCGAAAATTGCCTGAAAAAAATACTCGGATAAATAAAGTAAGTTGGCCATAGATAAGCCTTTGTCCACATAAACTATCTCGAATTGCTCAAAAGTGTGTTCGTGACGGGCGTCAGTGTTTTCGTAGCGGTAGCACCTTCCTAAAATCATCTGCCTGAAAGGAGGTTTGATTTTCTCCATAATTCTCACCTGGGCGTTGGAAGTATGCGTCCTAAGTAGCAATTTCCCTGGATTCAAATTTTCTCCCTCTTCACTCTTCACTCTCCCCTCTTCACTTGTTTCTATATATAAAGTGTCCCAAAGGTCTCGCGCCGGGTGATCCTGCGGGATGTTTAAGAGTTCAAAATTATACGTGTCTGAATCTATTTGAGGCGCATCAAATTGTGCAAACCCAAGTTTTGAAAATGCCCGTATTATTTCTTCTTCAAATTGGGTGATTATATGGGTATGTCCCTGGCGCTTTTTGGTTTTAATTTTTTCCAGTGAATCAGTGCTGATTTTTCGAAGGCCCAATGGTTCCTGCAGGATTTTTTTAAAGTCTGCAAGTTTTACCTCCCCCCGTCTTTTTCTAACCGCTTCAGCGAGGGTTTTTTTAGTTTGGTTAAACAAGGGACTGATTATTTTTAGCTCGCTTTTTTCAAGTTTTGAGAAGTTTTTTGGAAACAACGTAATCTCTCCAGATTTTCCAAACATCTGCAAAAAAAGCCCGTCTAGTTCTTTTAAACTTTGAGAGTTTTCTATTTCCAGTAAAAATTTCTTTTTTAGAATATCCAGCTGGGTTTCCATACGCACGATTTTAGCATAGAAGCTTCTTAATATGAATAGTGGGGAGTTTAACCAACGATTTGTGAGTAGACTTTTTTAAATTCCTCCGGTTTATTGACTGCTAAATCAGCTAAGATTTTTCTATCCAAAGTTATACCTTTTGCTTTCATTTGGGCTATGAATTTTGAATAGCTGTTTCCCTCCAGGCGGACTGCGTTTCCCAATTGTATAATCCACATTCTTCTCATGTCCCGCTTCCTTTGCTTCCTGCCAGCAAAAGCATATTTTCCGGCGTGTAGTAGAGCCTCTTTAGCTTGTTTAATTGTCGTTCCACGCCCAAGTCTGAACCCTTTTGTGAGCTCTAAGACTTTCTTATGTTTTCTTTTTGATACTGTTCCTCTTTTTACCCGGGACATATTTTTGTTAGTTAGTAACTAGATAGCTAGTTTGCTAGTTTTAGATTCTTTAACTTGGTTAGAATTCCTTTCCAGGTTGTTTTTATCTTTTCCAACGACTCCTTTCTTATTAACTCTACCGACAAAACCGGTGTTTTTTCTGTTTTTTTAATTCTTGGGGCAAGGTGCTTTTTAAATTTCCTCGCCATTTTTTATCCCCCTTCGCGGAAAACCGAGAGCGTAAGCTCGCGGATGACGCGAAGCATTTTCCGCTTCGGATGGATTCCGCTCCCGACGAAGCGTGGGGAGAAGATACCCCGACCATAAGGTCGAGGGAGCTTCATATACCGAGCATCCTTCTTGCAGCTTTTGCTGCCCCTTTGTCAAGTTCTATCTCCACTGCATGCTTGCGCAAAGTTTTTTTAGCCTTGTTGCGCCTTAAATGTCCGCTTCGCAACTGATGTGAACGCATTATTTTACCTGTCCCGGTAATTTTAACTCTTTTCATCAGTGCCTTTTTAGTTTTATGTTTAATCTTCATATTATTAAGTTTTCCAAGAATCAAGCCTCAAGTGTCCAAACAAATTCCAAATTCTAATTTTTAAATTCTAAACTCTATTTGGTACTTGTGATTTGAGACTTGGTACTTCTGATTTTCCAGCTCTGTTTCTGCCGATAATCAGCGTTATGCTTCTTCCTTCAAGCTTTGCTTCTCTTTCAATCAGTACTTTATCTCCGAGAAGCCCCAAACATCGGTTTAAAAGCTCAAATCCTAAATAAGTATGAGCCATTTCCCTGCCCTTAAACTTAACTCTAAACATTACCTTGTTGTTATCGCCTATAAATTCCTCAACCCTTCTGATCCTGGTGAGTAAATCATGTTCAGCAATCCTTGGTGTCAGCCAGATTTCTTTGAGCTGTACATCCTTAGCGTGCTTTTTAGCAGTTTGTTCCTTCTTGCTCTCCTCATACTTGAATTTTTGGAATTCAATTATTTTAGCAACCGGAGGATTTGCCTGGGCAGCAATTTCGACCAAATCCAAACCAGCTTCCCTGGCTTTTTGTAAGGCGGAAGCCTTGCTCATCAATCCAAGTTTATTTCCCTTGTTATCTACAACCAATAATTCTCTGTCAGGAATACTAAAATTTATCCGGTAGTATTTACCTTGCGGTTTTTGGTGATAGCTTTTATACAATGAGCTGCTTTACCTCCTGTGCTTGTCTCAATCTAAAATTTTAGCACAAATCAATCTTAACTTACAACCTTAAGCTTTGGTTGTGATTTTTTGAGTCAAATCCTTCAAAAATTTCTCAAACTTCAAATTAAATTTATTCTCCCCGCTTCTGGTCCTGACTGTAACTGTTTCTGACTGCACTTCCTTGTCTCCCAGTATGATCATAAGCGGCACCTTGTAGCGTTGGGCGTCACGGATTTTCGACTGCATTTTTTCATTTCTCAAATCAACCAACGCGCGTACCTGATTTGCCTTTAATTGTTTCTCTACTTTTTGTGCGTATGAATTGTGCTTTTCTGAAATCGGGATAATCGATACCTGGGTCGGGGCGAGCCATAAAGGGAAATTTCCAGCAGTATGCTCTATATAAACAGAAAGGAAACGTTCGATTGAACCAAGCAATGCTTTATGTACCATAAAAGGAGTTTTTTCGATACCGTCTGCATCTGTATATGTAAGTCCGAAACGGGCAGGTTGAACAAAGTCCAGTTGTTCGGTTGCGCATTGCCACTGTCTTCCCAGGGAGTCCATTACTAAAATATCAATTTTCGGGCCATAAAATGCCGCCTCTCCCTCCACGATAACGTAGTCCAGATTTTGGTTTTTTGCAACTTTCTCTAAAGTTTTTTGCGCATCTTCCCAATGTTTCTTATCTCCAAGGAATTTATTCGAATCATCTCTAAAAGAAAGCCTGGCGCGGAATGTCATGTTTAAGGATGAGTACAGTTTTCTAAGCATGTTTATAATAATACTGAATTCACCCTCTATCTGTTCCGGAGTGCAAAAAACATGGGAATCATCAATTGTAATCGCTCTGACTCTTGATAAACCTAATAGTTCACCGGGTTTTTCATCCCTGTATTGGACAGTTGTTTCCATGTATCTTATAGGTAGTTCCTTGTAACTGCGCTTTCTTGAGGCGTAAATTTGTGTATGGTGGGGGCAGTTCATCGGTTTTAGTACGAATTGTTCATCAGTTTCCTGGCTCTTGACTAAAAATAACTCGCTGCCAAACTTATCCCAATGCCCGCTTTTTTTATACAGTTCGGTTTTGGTTATGTGCGGAATGAAAACCTTTTCGTAACCACTTTCAAGCTGTAATTGTTCTGAAAAATTCAGCAGCTCATTTCGCAAAATTGTACCCCTGGGTGTAAACATCGGCAGTCCTGAACCAACAAGGTCGGAAAAAACAAATAAGTCAAGCTCCTTACCGAGCCTGCGGTGGTCGCGAAGCTTTGCCTGCTCCAAATTTTCCAAATACTGATCCAATTCCTTTTGAGACGGGAAACAGGTTCCATAGATCCTGGTCAGCATTTTATTTTTCTCATTCCCGCGCCAATACGCTCCGGCAACGGATAATAGTTTAAAGTGTTTTACTTCCTCTTTCGGCGATCCCACATGCCCGCCTTTGCAAAGGTCCAGGAATTTTCCCTGTTGAGTCTCTGTTATCTTTATTCCCTCTTTGGCAAACTCATTAACCAGTTCCAGCTTGTAAGGGTTTTTGGCAAAATCCTTCTTTGCCTGGTTAACTGGTACTTCATTAATTTCAAAAGTGTCCCAGTTTTTAAGGAGCTGGTGCATTTTTCCCTCTATCTCAGGTAAGTCATCTTCGGAGATTTTGGTATCGCCAAAATCAAAATCCTGGTAAAAGCCGTTTTCAATAGCCGGGCCAATGGCATTTTTTGCCTTCGGAAAAAGTTCTAAAACTGCAGCGGCTAAAAGATGAGCGCAGGAATGTCTAAGATGGTCTATGTCTGTTTGTTTCACTTTTGTAATATATCAGATTTTAGGACTCGCAGATAGGGCAGACTTTTACTTTCGTTTCCCTTTCGCACTCCTCGCACTCACCTTCGTACTCTTCAATAATTAAATTATCCTCAATTTCGCCTACTCTGTCCCCTGTCTTTATTTTCTTCTTTGAAGTGAGAGGTTTCGGTTTGTTAAAATTTTGAAAAAAATTTACCTGGTTCATTTTTTTGCTCAAAAAAAACCTCCCTTGTCCGGGAGGCTTGTTTCCTTTTGGTTTTCAACCAATAGGATTACCCTCCCTTTAATGGAGTGGTTGTAAAGACTGCTGTATTCATAAGTGCACAAATATTTTTCATTGTTCTATTTATATTACTTTTTTAAAAAACTGTCAAGTGCCTGCCCTAAGGTTCTAATTCGCCCTGTAAAGCTGAATGTTGCCGTACGGGTTTTTAGGGAAATAATCCCTGACAATATCAAAAAGGCCCAGGATGTTTAATATCCAAACCAAAAGCGCAACAACAATCGTAGCGCCAATTACAGAGCCCAGCCCCCAGGCCAGCCCGCCGATGAAGTTGGCAAGCAGTACATCGCTTTTTCTTATATTGGCACTGGCGTTTAATTTTCGGGTATTTAAGGAAGACATATATTAAGTATACAGTATCATGTATTAAGTATTTAAGGGGATTTAAAACTGTGGTCCCGGGAGGGTTCGAACCTGAGATTTTGGGAGTACTTTCATTAAAAGGTATCAGGCAGGAGTTGTACGCCTTTACCCATAAGTGATTCTTTTTCAAGTTTAAGTACGCTTTTTACTACAACGTGATGAGTGTTGTATGAAATAAGTTTTTTCTTTTCAAGTTTTTTTCAAGTTTAAGTACGCTTTTTACTACAACGTGATGAGTGTTGTATGAAATAAGTTTTTTCTTTTCAAGTTTTTTCATAGCCAGACTAGTTGTTTCCCGGGTTATACCACAAAGGTTAGCAATGTCCTGATGGGTCAAAGCCAGCTCAATGGTAATTCCTAAATTTCGACTTTTCCTGCCAAAGCGTTTTGCCAAAATAACAAGCGTTGTGCCAATTTTTTGGTATGCCGTTCCGGAAACAAGATGCTGAATTATTGTTAAAATTCCATCAAGGCCGACAAGAATGCGCCTTGTTACATCAAAAAGAACATCAGGATTTCTTTTAAGAAAATCTACAACCTCACCTTTTGGAGCACGGTATAAGCTTGTTTGCGTTATTGCTTGGAAACAATATGCGTTTGGGATATCACTTATAGCCCACATCATGGAAAAATAGGAGCCGGGCTTGAAGATATTAAGCGTAATTTGCCTTCCATCTTCAAGCATTGTGTATAAAGATACATACCCTTTTTGTACATAGAAAACTCCTTGTGGTATATCATCTGAGCGAATAATAATTTCTCCCTTTTTATAATTAAGCAGTTTTCGCTTTGAGAAAAAATTTTCAAGCTTTTTAAAAACACTTTTTTCCATCTGTCTTATAACAATCTTACATCATTTTGGCTATGACTGAAGTAAGACCGGTATATTTTAAATGCACACTGTTTAAGTGTCAAAAACAGAATTTATGTAAGCGTTCTAACAATTTACCGGTTATTTTTGATACTGCGTAGGGTTTGTTTTCCTTGTAGATTGGCTACACATATAGAAAGGAGGTGAGAAAATATGTTCAAAAATGTTTCAGGAGCTATATCGCATTTGAAAGAGCATCAAATGTATCCAGCCACAAAAGATGAACTTGTAAAGGAATGCGGAAATTTATCCGATTTCTCAGATAATGATAAGAAGTGGTTTATGGATAATCTTCCTGAGAAAACTTACAAGTCGGCAGAAGAAGTAATGACCGCACTGGGTTGGCGAAAAGAAGATATGGGTGAAGGAATGCAAATGGGTGTTTGAACACCGGTCTTACCATTCTGAATGAAGAATTTTTGAAGCTGTTCAGCTTAAAAGTTGAACGGTTTCAATATATAAGACGGGTTGTAATGAATCTTCCTTAAAAGAAAGTGTTTCGGAAAAAGAGCTGTTGTCAGTCTTGAATCATAGGTGGTATTGGAATAAAATATCAAAACTTAAGGATTCGTAGCTCAGTTGGTTAGAGCGCTTTCTTGACGTGAAAGAGGTCACAGGTTCGAATCCTGTCGGATCCACAAAAATTTAGCCTGCTCCCTGTCCACCGGTTGAGGATAGAAATCCGCCTTCTGCGACCTTGTCTAAATTTAAATCCGGGGCGCTTTTAACAGAGGCAATCTTCATCTCTTTTTCCTGTTTTTTAATCTTCTTTTCCTGGTCTGACTGGGCTTTTTCAAAAAGCGATGCGGCATATATCGTAAGTCTGCCGAATGCATCCTTTATACCCTTGTAAGACTCCTGGCCAATTTTGGCGGTAAGATTAATCTTTGATTTTTCCTGGGTTTCCATCCTAAGCGCATCGATTGTGGCAATGCCCGAAGCCCGGGCTTGCATCCGGTCATAAAAAGCCCTTATTATATTTTTCTTTCTTTGCTCCTGGAGTTTTTTCTCAGCTTTTGCTTTAGCTTTCTCTTGGTCAGCCTCAGGCTTCTCTGCCCTTTTTTCCTTTTTACCCACCACCAGGTTAACTGTGTCCATAAATATCTCTTTAAATAATCCCAAAGCCCCGAATAATCCTCTTCCTATTTCTTTGCCCAAAGCCGGAAAATCAAGTTTTAGTCCTGCTTCCTCAAGGCTTGAACCACTTCCTTTAACATCTTCAATTACAAATACCGGTTTTAGACCAGGCTCTAGAAAGTTTTCCTGCAGAGTCACAGTTTCGCCTACTTCACTCTTG
>JACPKO010000033.1 GCA_016186985.1 Candidatus Daviesbacteria bacterium | reverse complement strand
GCCAGAAAAACATGGCTAATCTCGGAAGAAATACCATTCCAGGGAGTAAATTCTCCAACTTTCTCCCAATTATCCGCCTTAAGACCCACTTCCTCCAGTAATTCCCGTTTTGCTGCCAGAAGCAAATCCTGATCCTCAGATCCTCCTGCCGGTACCTCCAAACCATACTTGCCGGTTGGATAACGAAAAAGTCCAGTCAGGTAAACTTCGTTTTGATCATTTATTGCCACAATAAAAACTGAAGGCGGGGTTTCAACTACTCCATAAATGCCTTTTCTATTGCCTGGTTTTTCAACCTGATCCTCACGGACCGAAAACCAATCATTTTTGTAAACAACTTTTGATGATATTTTTTTCCAGGGGTTTATTTTTTTATTTTGCATTTAAGTAGCAGCGACTGGATTTGAACCAGTGACCTGACGATTATGAGCCGTCCGCTCTAACCACTGAGCTACGCTGCCGAGTCAAACTCGGCTACCAAGTATGACTTGGTGCCATTAGTCAAGTGATTTTATCAAAAATAGCTTGGAATTGAAAATCGACTCTGTCGTCCTGAATGTAATGAAGGATCTGTTTTAGTACAGTTTCTTTACCAATAATTTGGCCAGAGAATACACTAATAAATCCAAAACAACCGGCAAACCAAGAAAGTAGGTAAAGTTTTGATAAAAGCCTAAGTTGTTATCGATTAAATTTCTTTTGAGGAAAGTAAAAAATTCATCAAACCCTAAAAGATATACCGCTGCTGCTACTGATGAGAATATCACCACCACTGCCAGGCTTCCTTCCAAGTCTTTCTTGCTTGAGAACATTGTGTTGCCTATAACTACCATTAAATAACACATAACCGCTATCAGCCAAATCGGATAGTCCCCTTTTTGGAAAAAATTAGCACTTGAATAAAAAATAATTCCGGCTAAAATCGCCAGTCCCACAAATACCGGCGCAAAGCCAATCAACATCCTTCGGATTGGGTCAGTTTTTTGTATTTCAACATGGCCAAGCTTCACTCCCTCCTCTTTAATCTCCGGCAATAAACTAATTTCCCCCACATCCACTAGCAAAACCCCGGCTGTCAGCAAATGCGCCATTTCGTGAATTAAAGTTCCCGGTAGGAAGATTATTGAGAGGAGCCAAACTGAAACCTTATGGCTTCTGACAAAAAAATGAAAAAGCGCTACTAAAAGACTTGGTATTATTTTGGAAAGTAGAAGGAGAACAATTATTTCAAGTAAAATGATCAGTAGATACATCATGTTACGCTAAAACATATTTCGCTTTTTTAGTCCCCCCAACCTTTTTTAATAAACCTTTTTTCTTTAAAAATCTCATTTCCCTTAAAACCGTGTCATCCGAGTAATCAGGAAATATTTTTCTAAAATCCCGGTTTTGCATTGAACCATGCCGGTGCAAATATTCAATAATTAGCATTTGTCTTTCGTTTAGCTCAACTTGGGCACCCAGACGGTTTTTAATCCTGGCATCAGTTGAAACCCGTTTTACTTTTTCCTTAACCCGGTTTAACTCTATGGCAACCCCTTTTACAAAATAATCGAGCCAGGGAGTTAAATCCCTTTCGTGAGTATCCAAAACTAATTGATTGGAAACTGATTGCAGTGTTAAATAATAATCCATTGGATTTTCGTCAAAATATTCTTCTAGAGAAAAAAACTTTCTGATATCATAACCATCCAAAAACATAATCAGTGTTGCGGCTGCTCTGCCGCTCCGTCCATTGCCGTCCAGAAAAGGATGAATTCTTGAAATTTCGTAATGGATAATTCCGGCTTTAATCACCGGATGCAAATCTTTCGTCTCCTCATCATTAATCCAGTTAATTAAGTCTTCGATAAGAAAAGGGGCTTCTGCAGCCGGAGGGGGCATATAAGAAATTTGGCCGGTTTGGGCGTTTTTAATGACCACCTGGTTTAATCTAAATTTCCCGCTGGACTGACCCGGTAATATTCTTTCAGTCGCAATTTTGTGGATTTCAAGCAGGGTATCTAGAGTAAAGGAATAGGCTTTTGATTCCTGCAGCTGGGATGCAATTGACTCGATAAATTTTAAAACATTCCTGTAGTTTATAACTTCCTGAACATCCCTGTCCCTAGCCAAAATCTCTTTTCCATCCAGAACATCTTTAACCTCTTCATCAGTTAAATTGTTCCCCTCCAAATGGGTTCCATGATGGACTGTCCGCTCTATGGCCTCTTTTCTAAATTTAGCTTCCCAGGCAGGGATTAAAGGGGCATTTAAGATTACCTCCCGGGAGGCATCGATAACACCAATATTTCTTAAAATTGAGTTTGTGATCGTATATTTGGGTACAAACATTGTTAATAACTCAAAATTCAAATCTCAAAACTCAAAAGTAATTCCCCAGTCCTCATAAGATTTTAGATTTGATTTGTAGCTTTGACATTTGCGTTTTGCGATTTGAGTTATCTTCATTTCCCGCATAATTATCGCAAATTTAACGCAGAAAGGAAAGAGTTTACTTTACCAAAGAGTTTACTTGACCAAATATTCATGCCAGGATTTAATCTGAAGATCGGTTATCTTTTTGGAAGAAAGTGATGATGAAAGAAGGATTGCTGACTGTAAATTAGTTATAAGCGGTATTGAATAATCAATGCAATTTCGTCTTATCAAAAACCCGTCCTTCGATCCTTTGTGGTTAACTTTAGAATCAGAGATATTGATTGCCAGCTCAACTACCCCATCTCTAATTAAATCTAAAACTGAATTTTTTGCATTTTCCGATATTTTATTTACCCGGGTATTTTTAACACCGTTTTCGGTTAAAAACTTACTGGTTTTATCTGTAGCAAAAATGTTTAAACCCAATTTGCCCAATTTCCTGGCTGATTCTAAAAACTCAAGCTTATTCTCATCACCTCCTATGGAGATAAACACATTTTTCCTTGGCCAGATCCAGCCCGTTGCAAGCATCGCCTTCAAATACGCCTCTTCCAGGTCTTCTCCAAACACACCCACCTCACCGGTGGACGACATTTCAACACGAAGCCGCGGATCCGCGCCCTTAATCCTGTTGAACGAGAACTGGGGCGCTTTAACTGCAACATAATCCAGCTCCAATGTTTCATAATCTCCTGAAATATCCTCATCCAGCATTGCAAGCATTGCCTTTTTTGCAAAATTTATATTTGTAACTTTGGATACAAATGGAAATGATCTTGACGAGCGTAAATTTAACTCTATTACTAAAACATTATTGTCTTTAGCCATAAATTGAATATTAAAAGGACCTGTTATGTTTAATTTTTTAACTATTTTTTTTGTAGCGCTTTTAATTTGACGAATTGTTTCAAGGTATAACCGTTGCGGAGGTAAAACTAAAGTTGCGTCCCCCGAATGTACTCCGGCATTTTCAATATGTTCCGAAATAGCATAAAGTATTAACTGGCCATTTTGAGCTACCCCGTCGATTTCAATTTCCTTAGCGTTTATAATAAATTTGGAGATAACCACCGGATAGTCACTCGAGATTTCTCCTGCTTCCTCCAGATATTGTTTTAATTGTGCGTTGGAATACGCTACATTCATCGCAGCACCAGACAGAACGTAAGAGGGTCTTACTAAAACCGGAAATCCAACATGTCGGACAAACTGTAGTGTCTGAGAAATACTTTCAAGGCTGGCCCATTCGGGCTGGCGTATTTTAAGCTTGTCCAAAAGAGCAGAAAATTTTTTCCGGTTCTCCGCCTGATCAATACTTTCAGGGCTTGTACCAAGTATCTTCATTCCGAGTTTATGTGCTTTTAAAGCCAAATTATTTGGCACCTGGCCGCCAAACCCCAAAACTAATTTCGCATTTTTCTCAATTTCGTAGATATCCTCCACCCTTTCAAGAGATAACTCCTCAAAATAAAGCTTATCTGCGTTATCAAAGTCCGTTGAAACTGTTTCCGGATTGCAGTTTATGATTATTGTCTCAAACTTTTTCTCCCTTAAAGTTGCAGCGGCCGTTACACACCCCCAATCAAATTCAACAGAGGAGCCGATTCGATAAGTGCCGGAGCCCAGAATAATTGCTTTCCCTGACTTTGAATCTTTGTCACTTTGACCCTCTGACTCTTTACCATGGTATGTCAAATACAAATAATTAGTTTCTGACGGAAACTCCCCCGCTAAAGTATCTATTTGTTTAACTACAGGTAATATTCCAAGATTCTTTCTTAAAACTCGAACCTCCTTTTCAGTAATACCAAAACATATTGCTAACAACTTATCTGAAAACCCGAGCTGCTTCGCGCGTTTAATTGTTTTTTTATCTTTAGTTAATTTTTTTTCTCTTAGTTCATTTTCAAATTTAGCTATCTCTTCCACCTGATATAAAAACCATTTATCAATACCCGTGCTTTTATAAATTTCATCTACAGTCCCGCCTGTACTAAAGCTTTGGGCAATTGCAAACAATCTTTTTGTGTGGGGAGTTAAGAAGCTTTCGGCTTTCAGCTTTCGGCTTTCAGCTTCAAGCAATCCATCCTGACCTGTTTCGAGCATTCTAACTGCTTTTTGCAATACTTCCGGAAACGACCGGCCAATTGCCATAACTTCACCAACCGATTTCATTTCCGAACCGATTTTACTAACGCTTCCTTCAAATTTCTGCAGATCCCAGCGCGGCATTTTTAAAACAATGTAGTCCAGGGCAGGTTCAAAAAATGCTGAAGTTGTTTTTGTAACGGAATTTTTCAATTCTGTTATATTTTTACCGAGTGCCAACTTTGCGGCTATATAAGCTAGCGGGTAACCTGTGGCTTTTGAGGCAAGTGCTGAAGATCTTGATAGTCTTGCATTAACTTCGATTACCCTGTAATCGTTAGATTCCGGATTTAAGGCAAACTGGATATTGCATTCCCCGACTATCTTCAATTGCTCAATAACCTTTAAAGATATTTTTCGCAGGAATTGGTATTGGTAATTATTCAAAGTTTGCGAAGGCGCAACAACAATGCTTTCGCCGGTATGAATTCCTAAAGGGTCAAAATTTTCCATGTTGCAAACCGCAATTTTAAAGCCGTTTTTATCACGGACAACTTCGTATTCGATTTCCTTCCAGTGTTTTAAATACTCCTCTACTGCAATTTGCGGCTCGCCTCGCACCAGAGTCGAAGCGGGTGCGTTTTTTAAAGCAACCTCAGCGGATTTTTTAAAATCCGTCATGTTTTCAACAACGGTTGAACCCAGCCCGCCGAGGGAAAAACCGGATCGGATCATTAGAGGAAAACCAATTTTTTTTGCCAAATCCATAGCCTGGTTTAAATTCCTGGCAAATCCACCTCTTGGAACTTTTACTTCAATTAACCCTAATTCTTTTGCAAACAGCTCCCTGTCTTCTGTAACTTCAATACTTTTAGCCGGAGTCCCGAGTATCTGGACCCCATATTTTTTAAAAGTTCCATTTTTTTCAAGCTCCAATCCGCAATTTAAAGCAGTTTGTCCGCCGAAAGACAGAAATATTCCGTCCGGTTTTTCTTTTTTTATAACCTCGGTTATAAAATATGGATCAACGGGCAGAAAATAGATTTTGTCGGCAAGCTCTTTTGATGTTTGAATCGTGGCAATATTTGCATTAACTAAAACTGTTTTAATCCCTTCCTCTTTTAAAGCTTTCAGTGCCTGGGAGCCGGAGTAATCAAACTCCCCTGCCTGGCCGATCTTTAATGGACCTGAACCTAAAATTAATACTTTTTTCATAAATAATTCAGAAACTCATCAAAGAGGTAATCTGCGTCAACCGGCCCCGGTGAAGCTTCAGGATGGAATTGAATCGACATAAAGGGTTTATGTTTGTGCCTTATTCCTTCATTGGTTCCGTCATTTAGGTTCTTAAACCACTCTACCCATCCGGGTTTTAAAGTTTTTGTGTTTACTGCAAACCCATGGTTTTGGGAAGTGATTAATGCCTTATTCGTAGAGAGCTTTAGCTCATTGTTTAATACATCCAGCACTGGCTGGTTTTGACCGCGGTGCCCGAATTTCAATTTGTAAGTGTCTGCGCCCGAAGCCAGCGCTAAAAGTTGTGACCCTAAGCAAATTCCAAAAGTAGGAACATTTTTATTTAATAATTCTTTTATGTTTTTAATTGTTTCCTTTGCCAGTTTCGGATCTCCCGGACCATTAGAAACCATAACCCCATCAAATCCGCCAGCTGGCGGATCCTTTAGAGGATTCAGATCCCAGGGCACAACTATTACTTTGACTTTTCTTTTTACAAATGAACGGATTATATTTTCTTTATCACCACAGTCAATCAAGACAATCGTCTTTTTCCCTTCCCCGTAAACCTCAACCGTTTTTCTGGACACGAATGTAAGCACGTTTTCTGAATTTGGATCAAAAAGATTAAATCCGAATTTCGGATTTTGAAGTTCGAAACTTTTTTGGCCATTTGAATTTTCTATTTTGGATTTGTTTCGTGTTTCGTGCTTCGTGCTTCGGATTTCTCCTAGCATAACACCGTGATATCTTAACTTAAGGGTTAAAGCCCTTGTATCAATCCCCGATATTGCAGGAATTCCTTCTTCTTTTAACCAGGCTCCAAGGGTTTTTAAACTTTCAAAATGCGAAGGCTTATCGATATAATTTTGAACAATCAGACCTTTTACCCATATTTTTCTGGACTCGAAGAACTCCCTTGGTGGAACACCGTAGTTCCCTATAATCGGATATGTTAAAACTAAAATCTGTCCAAAATAGGAAGGATCCGTTAATGATTCAGGATATCCTGCCATGCCTGTATTAAAAACGACTTCTCCTGAGGAATTTATATCCGCCCCGAAAGATTCTCCTTCGTACTCTGTGCCATCTTTTAAAATAAGTCTAGCTTGATGCTTCGCATTTAGTTTTGCCATATTTTTCAAAAAAAATCCACCCCCTGGGTGGATTGATGAGGTATTAAGATATTCAAACTGTTCCCCAGGTTCATAGATTTCTGCCCAAATTTTTGTTAGTTTATCTGCTTTAGGCGAATGTGTCAACAATCAAGAGAATTGTTAAGGTTGGGTTAGGGAATTAATATCATTAATCCTTAATTTTACGGAAGTGGATTTAGTCTTGAATGCTCCATTCTCAAATGGAGCAGGGTTTCCATCAGAATCAGTTACACTAAATGCCTGTTGGATATCGGAAGAGGCCTTAGGTCTAAATATCTGCTGGTGCCCAACCAGATAAACTCCCGCCACCAACCCTCCTAAAAGTATCAAAATAGATAAGTTAGATTTCCAATTATTGATTAAATAGTCTTTTAGATTAGAGCTTCGTAATGAATCATCCATAATTTAACAGCTTTCTCCTGTATGTTGAAAGTCATAAATACACTCACCATTGTCAAAATATCCACCTGTTTTGTGTATTGTCTCACCATTATCACAGTAGTATGTATCCTCATCACAGCTTGGATTACCACACTTACCCTCTTTTCTACCCTCATTATCAAAATCATAAACACACTCGCCATTACTTTTATCTAGGTAGCCTCCAAATTTGTGAATAGTCTCGTTCCCATCACAATATCTTATATCCTGGTTACACCTAGGTACTCCACATTTTCCCTCAACATAACCCTGGTCATCAAAATCATAAACACACTTATCTCCATCCCAATATCCGCCGCTTTTATGAATATATTTTCTTCCATCGCAATAATAAGTATCCTCATTACAGGACTGGCCAGGTGGCGGAGTCGGATTTGTATTTGGACAACTTACTTCGCTACCGGATGAAACCCCCTCCACAAACCCACAGTTAACATTGTAGCTACAATTTTGTGACCCATCCAAACAATTTCCCTGTCTGCAAACATCACCTTCTGAATAAATGCAGCTTTTTCCACTAGTGCCACTTCCACTATCGGGCTCATATTTAAATCTCAGATATTCTTGCTCTTCTGAACCATCATTGTAGAAAATTGTAATAGGAAACATTATTTCTTTAGCCTCTCCCTCAGTTAATCCAAACTCAGTAAGATTTAGGCCCAAGCCTTCAGCATTTCCAGAAAGCAAAGGAGGAATGTCAGGTCTATTTGTAACTCTTACGGAAGTAATTTCTTTACCATTTGCGTCACCAGAACTAGGACAGTTTGGGTAGTCAAATGTATATGTGAAATCTACTGCGGAAAAATCATCTATTGTCCTCGCTATTGGGCTAGCATCAATACCATCGATTGGATCTGCGCTAATCCTAAATACATCTGCTCCGAGTTCTTTTGGGGAAAAAGTAATAAATCGGTTATTAGGGTCGGGATCAATGCTGTTTTCGTATACCTGAACATCTACAAAATCTCCAACTGAATCCCTTTTCTTTAGTCGGAAAATAGCATTATCGCAATTTACAATTATTTTTCGGTTGTATATTCTATTCGGATCAACTATAAAAGGTAAAAGTTCAAATGTTTGTGAATCAGAAGACTGAAAATTATAACCATCCAAAGTATGAACTAGAAGCCCATATTTAACTATTTGCGTCATATCCTTTTTCAGAATTCTAAACGTAATTGTGTCATCCTGCCAATTTACTATTTCAAATTCAGATTCTTTTAATTTGTTATCTATATCAGGTTGATTATTGTTAATTGGAAATATTGCTAAGTAAGATCGGATTTTATCCGGGTTAGGCCCAAATCCTTTCCCGACGATATTTACAGTATCTTGATAAGTGACACTAAAATTTTGTAATTTTATAATTCCAACCCCATAATTTGAAAACGGATCCTGTTCTTCCTCTATCGGAGGAGGTTCGTATATTCCGTTAGGGTTTAAAAATGGACTTTTGAATAGCTTTGCTACAAATGGGTTATATTCAGTATTGGAAATAAAAAAATAGTCTAAGGAAGGAGCCTTAAGTCTATCTGCTGAAGACTGGTAATTCATTATTTCTCTTGAGACAGATTGTTCGTCCGGCAAAGGCCTGGGTGTATCATTTTTACAAAAATGAGGATTATATTCAGAACAAGTATGAGCCTTTGCCCAACCCGAATACCCTAATCCAAAGCTGTGCCCTAATTCATGTGCTATATTTCTCTTAGAATTTAACGGGTTGCAATAGATGGGTTTCTCAAGTTCATCTTTTGGATTCAGACAATTTAAATGCCACCCTGAAAAATAGGCATTTGGTTGATAATTTTTAGGATATCCTTCATCCGCCCCGGCACCGGCACAAGCCATTGTTGAGCTTGTACCTATGACATAAACCATATATAACTTGCCCGAAGACGGTCGTAAAAAAGGTGGATTACTACCAAATCTATTATTTCCACCTTGCCTAAGAAATACGCCATATGTACACCCATACGAAGGCTGATTCCAATAATCTAAGGGTATAGATTTCCCGTTGGGTCCTTTTATATAATCAAGATCTTTACCGGTATAAACTACTGTTACCTCATTTTTATATGAAAAAGTTAGCCCATTTCCTTGTGTATCTTTAACCTTGTTTTGATAAAAATTCTGTACATCATCCAGGGCATCGAGAATTAATATTTTCTGTTCATTTAAATCATAAACTCCTTTTTGATAATCTGCCTCTATATTTTTAGGAATCATGATTACCGGTTCAACAACCCAAATCCCTTCCGCATGTATTTTTTTAATTTCAGGCATTAAAAACAATAAGATCAGTATCGCTAATAAACCGAGCAAAGTATTAAAAATTTGTTTCATTAATTCATTTTTCCTGTATAAATGAGCTTTTCGCTGTTATTTTTCTTTATGTAAATTTTTACTATGGAATTTTGAATATAAGGCATATCTGTTATCAGATGAGCGTCGGTTCCATTAATATCTGCTTTGCCTATTTCTCTCCATATATCCGCAACTTTTTTATTTTGATCATCAATGAGCTTTATGCGGTAGGCGATTTTAAGAGGGTTTACGGGCGGTTCAATTGTTAAATAAGGAGTTATTCTTCCCCTGATTGTTTGGCTTCTTACTAGGGTACTTTTAAAATTATCGCTGGTATCTAAAACAAGATCAAGAAAATATACAAAAGGATCGTCTGAATCTCCCGTGGAGATGTTTACTCCTCCTGGAGAAGGGGAAGGAGATGCACCAGCTCCGAATGCACCCTTTAAACATTTAACCTTAGCATCTGCCCAGTCTGCATGATCATCTGAGTAGGTAAACCCTGGCGGGCCATCTGCAGTGTTCACCTTAAGCTCTAAAGTTAGAGTGCCCGGAGGAATATCTTTATACATTGCATAATTAGTAGTGTTTCCTCTCATAGTCTCTGTTTTCCCAATTTCATCTTTATCTGCTTTAAGTACAAATATCACAGATCCTAAAGGACCTGCTTCATCATCAAGCCCGACAATAGCATTAAATCTTGAGCACTGAGCCTTTATGTTGTAAATAATCTTGGATTCAGCGTGTACGCCCAGGCCTTTAGAAAAAGTCTTACCGTTTAAAGTGATTGTGTTGCCTCCGGGTTTTTCATCTTTATTAGATTTATCTTTTTCTACAGGTCCCTGACCTTCCCTATTAGTGGCTGAGACCCAGGGTATATCTGATAAATAATACTCTTGATAAAGCGATGAATCTGTAGGCCAGGGAGTTGGAGTGGGAGACGGGGAAGGTTTTGATTTAGGAGCCTTTGACGGCTTAGGCGCCTTGGTAGGTTTAGGGGAATTGGAAGCTCTGGCTTTGGCCGCATCGATTGCTTTACCTAAGACCTGAGGCTCATTTGTAAGATAACTCTGATTTATTACATATACTGAAAATGTTGAGATATTTGCTATAACAAGGGCAAAAATAACGCTAACCTTAACTGAATGGGTTTTAAAATATTTGAAAGCAGATAAAAACTTAGAGCTCATTTAAATGGATCTTTAACTTAATTAAGACACAGCCTAATATTAATGTAAATAATCAAACTTGAAGCTAAATTAAGGCTGTGAGATAATATACATATGGCAAAAAGGGGAAAGGATGAAACAGCTTCGGAGAGGAGTCTGCGCCGTGAATTAACCTCGCAAATGCTTCAGCTTATTACTTCTGGTTTCGGAGTTGTCGCAGCACTAGCCTGGAACGATGCTATTCAAAGTTTTGTCCAGGAATATATCGAACCTTCAATTCCCGGTTCAGGACTTATTTCAAAATTTATCTATGCAGGTTTAATCACTGCCTTAATAGTACTTGTAACTTACCAACTTTCAACCATTGCCGCCCGCTTCAGGTCCAGGAATTAATTCAAAGGCAATATTACATCAGCATAGGAAGGGGCCTGAGTTCCCGGTTAATCGGATCCAAAATTACACCGAGTGACTCTAGAGTGACAGCGCCAAGAAGATAAATGCCCTCCTCGCCAAATACAACCGGCGAACTTCTGATTTTGCCTGAGTATCCAAATAAAGCATTTCCTACTTGCTTTTCTATAACTTCACCATTTGCCAAGCTAAAGGTTTGTTTATCAGTGGGTTCAATCCCCATCTTCTTCAAAACAGATGCTGGCATTACAGAAAAAACCGATCCAGAGTCAACCAAAAAATGACCTTTTGTGGTCTTTACGGGATTTTGCGGATTTTTTACTTTGACATTAAGGTAAGTAATTGACATGGCTAAATATTAACCTTTAATAAGCCCGTTATCAACTGTAAAGATTTCCGCCTCTTTTAACCCCTCTTTAAGATATTCATCGTATTCGACAGTTGAGATAATCGTCTGCTGCAATTTCGCCAAATCCAAAACATGTTGACGGTGAGATATATCCAATTCCGAAAAAATGTCATCAAGTAAAAGCACGGGCCTCTCCCCTAATACACTTTCAAAAAATACAAGTTCAGTAATTTTTAAATCTAAAACTGCTGTCCTTTGTTCTCCGCGGGAGCCATACTTTGATAAATCCTTCTCAATTTCATAAAAGCTAAAATCATCTCTATGCGGGCCAATCAGACAAACTGCTGCCGGAATTTCACGGTCACGGTATTCTTTTAATCTCTCAACTGTTATTTCATTGGGAAAGTATCGGTATTCAAACTGACCAAACTTTTTCTCGTAAGAATTTATACTTCCAAAGAAATTTTTTCTCTTCTCCTGGATTTTTATCCCTAATTTTAATTGCTCCTGATTCCAATAAATTAATTCATCCTCTTTTGCGATTCCTTCTCTGATTAATTTGAGCAGTTTATTTTTCTGGGTAACTATTTTTTGATACGTACTCATAACTTTTCTGTACTCCCGGTCAATCTGACTCAAGGTCTGGTCAATATATTCCCGCCTTAAAGTAGGGGATCCGGACACTAAATCTATATCCTGCGGTCTAAAATAAACCACAACTAAATTTCCTGAATAATCCACTAGCCTTCGGGGGATACCGTTTATCAGAAATTTTTTTCTTAAGTCCTCTTCTGTTTTTTGGACTACAGTTTCCTCAAACCTGACTATCTCTTCATCGGTTTCATTTTTAATCGTTTTGCCGGTTGCCAAAAAATAAATGCTTTCTAAAAAATTAGTTTTCCCCTGCGCATTATCTCCTTTTAAGACAGTTATCCCCTCTCTTAGCTTAATTTTAAGTTTTAAGTAATTTCGAAAATTATTGATACTAATTTGTTTAAGTAACATATTCGGGAGGCCCTAACGAAGAGTATTTTAACAGAATAATTAATGTAATCTAAAAACTATTGCACGTCTGACGTTTAACTGACCCCTCGTATGATCCATCCAACTACTAAATCTTTCGAGCAGGGTTGGATCTCTTCTTACAACCTCAAGACCTAATCCTCTCAGCACATACCCGACTTCTTTATAATCTTGAGGAGATAGTTTAATTACATCTTTTCGGTCCATAATAATTTATGTTACATCCATATTGTGAATTTGTCTTGACATAAAGTCAACTTTTTGGCAATAGTGCTAGTATTTTCTTTTTAAAGTTTTCTTTAGAAAACTTCTCGGCATTTTTTCGCAGATCTTCAACCCTATATTGGGAGGCGTCAAATTTCTGCAAGACTTTGGATAATGATTCTACTGTAGCTTTATTAAAAAAAGTCCCTGTTTTTCCCTCTATAACTGTTTCCAGATAGCCTCCGGCAGCAACAGCAATTACA
>JACPKO010000031.1 GCA_016186985.1 Candidatus Daviesbacteria bacterium | reverse complement strand
TTAAAAGAATTTGACCCATCCCCTCCTGTACCAACAATATCTATTGCATCTTTTGGGACTTTAACAACAAGCATTAATTCCCTCATCCCCTGCGCAAACCCTGCGACTTCCTCTGCTGTTTCACCTTTGCTGGAAAGTGCAGTTAAAATTGCGGCAATCTGAGTTGGAGAAGTTTTTTCGCTCATTAAAATTCCAAGCAAATCTTTAGCCTGCTTTCTCTTTAAATTCTCTTTTTTTATTAGTAAATTTAGGTAGTCAGTTATTTCCATATCAGTTAAGCAAAAAATTCTCCAGAATTTTTTTCCCTCCTTCTGTTGCAAAAGATTCAGGGTGAAATTGTACACCTGAAACGGTAAATTTTTTATGGGCAAGTCCCATTATTTCCCCGTCCTCTGAGGTTGCCAGAATTTCCAGATCCTTTGGCAGATTTTCTCTTTCTACAACCAGCGAATGATACCGCATTACCTCCAGGTCCTGCGGTAACCCTTTAAATAAACCCCTGCCGGCATGAGTTATTATCGAAGTCTTCCCGTGCATTATTTTCCCGGCTCGGCTTACTTTCCCCCCATAATAGTATCCCAACCCCTGCATGCCCAAACAAACCCCCAAAACCGGAATGGTTCTTCCCAATTTTGTTAAAACCTGCGCACAAATTCCAAAGTATTTTTTATCAGAAGGATCTCCCGGACCAGGAGATATGATAATTTTTTCATATCCGCGCTTTTGTATCTGTCTCAAACTTATTTCATCATTTCTTAAAACCTCCAGGCTGAATTTTTCCCCTTTTTCTTCCAAAATTTGCCCGACAAGCTGGCAAAGATTGTAGGTGAAAGAATCGTAATTATCGATAAGTAATACTTTCATAAATTTAGCGCCTTCCTCATGCCCGCTAACTTGTTTTCAATTTCTTCGTATTCTTTCTCCGGATCAGAATCCAAAACCACCCCCCCTGAAGTTTGAGCAAAAGCATAATCGCCCGATACGAAAAGAGAGCGTATAGAAATCGCAAAAGTACAGTTACCGTCAAATCCAAAATGTCCAACCGCTCCCCCGTAAGGCCCTCGCGGCACGTTTTCAATTCTGTTTATTATTTTCATTGATTCAATTTTTGGGGCGCCGGTTAAAGTGCCTGCCGGAAAGGACGCAGCCAATGCTGAAAACATATCCTCCCCCTCCTTAATAACTCCGGAGATTTCCGAGGAAATATGCTGAACATGAGAGAATTTTTTAATGTCCATTAAGCTTCGGACTTTAACTGTTCCAAATTTGGCAACCCTGCCTAAATCATTTCTGTGCAAATCAACCAGCATATTATGTTCGGCAATTTCTTTCGGATCATTTAAAAGCCTCCGGGCCAATTCCTGATCTTCAGCTGCAGTTTTTCCGCGCTTTGCGGTCCCGGCCAAAGGAAAAGTTTCCATATCCCCGTTTTTTAACCTGAATAAAAGTTCCGGGCTGGCACCAATTATCTGTTTAGAGCCGAATTTCAGATAATACATAAACGGGGAAGGGTTAATCTTACGCAAATCTTTATAGATTAAAAATGTATCCCCCGTGATTTTAAATTCCGACTTAAATCCGGCTTGGCATTGGAAAGTATTGCCGGCTTTAATTTGCTCCAAAACATATTCGACATTTGCTTTATGCCCTTTTTTATCCAGAGTATCACCCAAAAATCGAATCGACAGACTCGTCCCGGGCTTGACCCGGGATCCAGATTTAATTATTTGCTTAACAGACTCTAAACGATTTTTGTCATAGTAGAAATAGAAAAGCTCCCCGGTGACTTTATCTAAAACCAACCCATCCAGGTAAACACCAAACTTAAAAGTATCAAACAGCGGATGTTCCTTTAAATTAAGCGAGGGCTCAAAATAGTTTACTGTTTCATAATTTAAGTAACCGATTAACCCTCCTGCATAAAATTTAGTAATAGCGTCCTGAGGAATTATTTCCCTTAAAGCAAAATACGGGTTTCCCGCCTCAAATTCCTGACCATCAAATTTTAAGGTATTTCCCCTGGCAGAAATAATATGAGCGGGATCAAACCCGACGATCGAATACCGAGACAGGCTATTTTGCTCACCCAAAGACTCAAGAATAAAACAGTTTTCAAATTTACTTTCAATTTTTGAAAAAAGCCCAAATAGATCCAATCCTTCTGCGATCTTAAGGTAGGTAGGTTTCTTTTTTAAAATGATCTTAGGCAACTTATTCATAGCTATCAGCTTTCAGCAATCAGCGGGCACAAAAAAACCGCCTTTGCAAACTTCCAAACACAATTGTTTAGAAATTTACAAGGACGGTAAACATTTAAAATCCAATTTTGCACTTTGCATTTTGAACTTTAAACTTTTTTCGTGGTGCCACCTTATTTCACATCACTCCGTAGTTTTAACGAAGGATGACTCATTTGCGAAGCAAAGAAGCTCTGCTTCATTCCTGGCGTTCTCCGATATTCCGACAAACGCTACAGTCTTTTAAACAGTTTCGTCTCTGTACTAGACACTCATAAAGATAGCCTAATTGGCTCCAGGATCCCAACCGATCCTTTCACTGCCATTTCTTTAATCCGGTTCTTTTATCCTTCCGTAGCTCTCAGCGAAGGAGGACAACCTTCCGGACCAAAGCTTTACGTTAGACATTCTATATCTATTTCAGATAAAAATCAAATCCCGTAAACCGATTTCCTTACATCAGCTTTTTTACCGATCCTATGATTCTCTCTGAACCTACGAACCCATGTCCTATAACAGATGCCCGGCCGGCAAGAAACTCAGTTCCATCCTGCCTTCTTAATGTGAAACGTAAAGGGCCTTCGTCTAATATCATATAAAACCCACCCGTAGTTCCATCTTGCTTTTCGGTAACTATATAGTTACCTTGATAAAAATAACCGCCATCTCTTATACCACCAAAGTGAATTATAGGATCTTCCTCTGAGTCTCTTAGTCTCTCCGCTATCCTCGAAGATTGCACAGCAAACGCGTGGACTCTATTCATTGTATATAAGTCTACCGGAAACAGCACGTCAGCTACCGGGCCTGCGATTGAATCAAGTTCATAGTGCTTATGTCCCGGACCAGTTCGGCGTCCTGTACTAGGATCAACAATTCCATTCATATATTGACCATTCATTTCGCTGCGCAAACTCCTAGCAATTAATTCATAGGTTGCCTCTTTGGGCAAATCTGGAAATTCAAAAAGAGTACGACGCATTGGCATGAGTGTTTCCACAAGCTTTGACTGACCTCTGGTATGCTTGACTGTATCTTTCCTTATAACCTTTACCCCAGGAAACTGTCTCTTAAATATCTCTATAGACCTATCCATTACTATTCCCGCCTCCTCTTCTCCTCCTTCCAGCACAGTCACTATTGAACCAAATTGATCCGGTACAACGTGTATTGTCTGAAGCGTATCTCCATTTGCAATAGATTCAATAAGAGCTTTGATCCCTGATCTGGAAAAATCTTTTATCCTGGGGTGAAAATAAACAGAACCTATATCTTCTATAAAGCGCGCTTTCCTGCTAATTTCTTTGACATCAGTAAATGCATCCGGCGGTTTACGGTCATCACTATCGCCTACGAACTCATTAGTTGCTGAATCGAAATAACCATAAGTTCTATAATCATGCTGGACTCCACGGCTTGCAAACAACTCTTTATCTAATAACTCCCCTATTTCTTCATTTCTATCTCTTAATCCTGCCGAGCTATTAAAAGCCATAAAATCACCAACTACTATTGCTAAAGCAAACTGCCTCCTTGTTTCTATCTGGAAATCTCTCCTGTGATGATAAGCTAGCGCCCTCAATATCCTTTCTGGTAGAGTTGATCTATTGTAAAGCTCTGTATCCTGATCGCGATACCCAAACCCATGCGGAATTGCAGCTTCTATTGCATAGGATGCTAAATGATAAGCACCGTTTAAAGCCGCCCCCCAATGGTCTCTTAATCTATCTGTACTTGCACTTGAGGGGAAGCCGTGTAATTTACCTACGGTATGCAAAAAATAAGAATTAATACGCCCAAAATCAGTTCCTTCTGGAATCTCCCCCTGGTTTCTTGCCATATGGAGAAAGATAGGCATAGCTTCTTCGGAGAATAATCCGGAAATAGCTTTTCGATAGGCATGCGCTAATTTGACACCATTCTCCCTCCCGGTTAAAAGATTAATTGGAATATCTAGTTTTGCGTCTTTGTTCATGTTCTTCAAGCTATATTTTATCAAAAAACACACTGGGATGCAACTATAGGTTAGTGGGATTTTTGTTTGGGAGTTAAAAACCAGGCAGCTTAATCTTCCCCTGTCACCCTGCCCAATTCCTCGAGGTTATTTTCCACATCATAGGGGCTAAGCTGGCTAAATCCTATTTTTAAAGTTTTTGCATGCACCAATCCCTGGATTAATTTCCTGGCCCTGATAGCCGCATCTTTCCTTAGGTTTTCTATTTTTAACTCAATCGGGTGCCGGTAATTGCTACTGTCTGTTACAACCAGACAGCCGGTAAAAAGTGACGTGTGTGCCTCAACATAAGTAATGTTTTCAATTAGTACGCTATGAATAGACTTAACCCCAAAAGCACTCTTATATATAAAACTAACTTTATTCTCATCGATAATTAATTTGTCAGGAAATAAATCAAGGATCCTCATCGATCTCAAAGTTAATAAAGGGTTGTGGGTTTTGTTTACCAGTGAGTCAAGGTCTTGCTTTAGACCGTCAGATTTCAAACTTTGCTCTGAAGAAGTATTATTATCAGGAGAATCCTGGGAGTTTATTAAATTAACTAAATAAGGCGGTCCTGTTGCTTTGGCAATAGGAGGTGGACCGTTTATATAAAACTGAATAGCGCCCCTACCCAGCATATAACCTCTTTTCTGTAGAAAATATGCGAAGATTTTAGTGCTTTTTTTTAAATTTGTCAATTACTACAAATAATATCAAAATATTCTTAAATGTAACAAAAAACCAAAACCCTATTTTACCGACTTTTTTATTTTTATCGCCTCTCTCTCGAAGGTAATCCTTTCAGGTATATGAAGTCATCTTCTGTTCCGGGAAGATTATCTACGAAAGGAACGCCCATTTTATCCAGGTTTTCCATCAGGGCGTGATCTACATCCGTAATCTTCACGATAGACTATAGGCATAAAACTGTGACAGCTGGCCAGTGCTGACTTATATTTTTTATCATTGTAATGTTTTGGGTGCTCATTGTTTTAAACTTTCAGCTAGTTTATTTAGACTAGAGTTCCACCCTTCTTTCATACCACTTTTTAGCATTGCCTGGAACTGCTCTTCAGTCTCAGGTTTGGGATAGGTAATCGTCAGTTTGCTTTTGCCCATACCCATATCTTCAAATGTGATAACAACTTCCATCTCGCTTGGGGAATTAGGATCTTGTCCATAGTTCTCTGGCTTCATTTTATTTCCATATTCATCACAGAAGTAATCAGTTGCAACTATCTTTTTATTTGGGACAATTTCACGATAAACCCCCCCGCTGTACATAACCTGATCCCACTGAGAACCTTTTGGTCCTTGCATGGCAAAGATATATCTCCCGCCAACTTGTAAGTCAACTTTTATTGATGGTGCACTAAACCCTTCAGGTCCCCACCATTTCTTAATTAACTCCGGTTCTGTCCAGGCTGCCCATACTTTTTCAACAGGGGCATTAAAAACTCTTTCTATTACTAATCCATTCTCATTTACCATTAGATTTACCTTTCACTTTGGACATTTTAGGTTTTCTTTTTCCATCTGCAAGATTTTATCTAGCGCATCAAATCTCTGGTTCCAAAGTCTAGTCATCTTCTTAACCCAATCTTCCAATTCTACAATAGCATCCGGATTAATTTGATAGATTCTTTGTTGGGCTTTCTTTTCTACCTTCACTAAATTGGCCTCCTTCAAAACTTTTAAATGCTGTGAAATAGCTGGGGAAGTAAT
>JACPKO010000005.1 GCA_016186985.1 Candidatus Daviesbacteria bacterium | reverse complement strand
AAGTTTCCTCGCCTGAAGATTTTATGGGGGATTTGATTGGGGATCTGTCTAGTAAACGCGCGCAAATTTTAGGTACGGAAAAGCGGGGTAACGCCTCAATCATTAATGCATTAGTTCCCTTAGCAGAACTCGGCGGCTATATTACAGCCATCCGTTCCATGTCCCAGGGCCGGGCAACAGCTTACATTGAACCGTCCCACTACGAACCGGTTCCTTCCCAAATTACCCAAAAAGTCATAGCAGCCTCAGGCTTCACCGGAAGAGTAGAACACTAATTGAGGTATAGATTTTCTTATCAGCCAACCTTCTGATTGTCTTTTTGTACAGAATTCTGTATTATCTAATTATGATTAAAACTTTACCTATTACTGAAGCCAGAATTAACTTACCTACTCTTGTTAACAATGCTAAGAGAAAATTGAATGAGTATATTATTACAGTCAAAGGTTCTCCAGCTGCGATTTTACTATCTATAGATGAGTACGAATCAATGCAGGAAACCTTGGAAATTCTCTCAGATAAAAAGCTTATGAGAGAGATCAAAGAAGCTGAAGAAGATGTAAAAGCAGGCAGGGTTAAAGACTGGGAAGAAGTAAAAAAAGAACTCGGCTGGGATGTATAAAATAGTAATTTCCAAAAAAGCTGAAAAACAGATTAAGTTAATTTCCAAACTTCATCTACAACAAGCGCTAAATGAAATATTTTTGGAGATCAAAGAAGATCCGCTCGTAGGAAAACTCCTTGGTGAAGAACTGACGAACAGATATTCCTACAGGGTAGGCGTTTATAGAATACTCTATCTGATCAATTTCAAAGATAAAAAAGTTATTATTCTTTCAGCAAAACATAGAAGTGTTGTATATAAATAACTGGCTGTTGCATTTTTGAAAAACATTTAGTATTATTCTCCAGTCCAGCTTCAGTAAAAGCTGGTTTTTAATGCCCAAATGATTTATGGGTTATTGGTTCATTGATCAGCTATTGCTTTTTGAATCAAATTCAAATAAAATAACTAATCACTATTTAACTGTGAACTAGGAACTAATTAAAATGGCAGATAAATTTGACAGAAGCAAACCACACGTAAACGTTGGAACCATGGGTCACGTTGACCATGGAAAGACAACCTTAACCGCAGCTATAACCAAAGTCTTATCAGGCAAAGGTTTGGCTGAATACCGGGCATATGACCAAATCGATAGCGCTCCTGAGGAAAAAGCCCGCGGAATCACAATTAATATTTCCCACCAGGAATACCAGACAGAGAAAAGGCATTATGCCCATATCGATATGCCTGGACACGCAGATTACATTAAAAACATGATTACAGGCGCCGCACAAACAGATGGCGCTATTTTAGTTGTTTCGGCTCCTGACGGACCAATGCCTCAGACCAGGGAACATTTGCTTTTAGCCAGGCAAGTTGGAGTTCCTGCAATTGTGGTTTATCTTAACAAATGCGATATGGTTGATGATCCGGAACTACTCGATCTTGTTGAAGAAGAGGTAAAAGATCTTCTTAAAAAATACGAATTCGACCCTAACTCTCCTATAATCCGCGGCAGTGCTAAAAAAGCATTAGAAGGTGACGCTGAGGCAGTAAAATCAATTGAAGATTTAATGACTGCAGTTGATGATTGGATTCCAACTCCTGTGCGTGACAAAGATAAACCATTTCTTATGGCAGTTGAGGATGTTTTCTCAATCAAAGGACGCGGAACTGTTGTTACAGGAAGAATCGAAAGGGGAGTTGTTAAAATTAACGAAGAAATCGAAATTGTTGGAATTCGCCCTACTACCAAATCAGTTGTAACCGGTATTGAAATGTTCCACAAATTACTTGATCAGGGAGAAGCAGGAGATAATGCAGGGGTTTTACTGCGCGGTATTGAAAAAGATGACGTAGAGCGCGGACAAGTTTTGGCTAAACCCGGTTCAATTACTCCTCATGCGCAGTTTGAAGCTGAAATTTACATTTTAGGAAAAGACGAAGGCGGAAGACACACCCCGTTTTTCAAAGGCTACAGACCGCAATTTTATATTAGAACCACAGATGTGACAGGCGAGGTTCAGCTTCCTGAAGGCGTTGAAATGGCTATGCCGGGAGACACAACAAAAATTACAGTAAAACTTATTACCCCTGTTGCTATGGAGGAGGGACTAAGGTTTGCTATCCGCGAGGGTGGTAAAACAGTCGGAGCCGGAGTAATCACGAAAATAATTTCGTGATTAAGTGAAAAGTGACTAGTGATCAGGGAAAAGTCAGAATTCAAAGCTACAAAGATCTTCTCGTTTGGCAAAAATCTCACAAATTGGCAGTTACAATTCTTAAGCTTTCTCGTAAAAGTAGCCGTAATAAAGAAAATTTTTTCATTTGGGGTCAAGTTTTAAAATCCGCTTTTTCTGTTCCTGCAAATATTGTCGAGGGTTATCATAGTCATAAAGGTAAAAATTATATTTCAAAATTAGAAATTGCCCGTGGTGAATCTGGGGAAACTGAATATTGGCTATTTGTATTATTGGAGATTGCAGATTTAGATGAAAATACCTATAATACGTTGTCAGGTGAGTGCAAAGAAGTTATTTTAATGCTAAGCTCAATGATAAAGAAACTAGGGAATAGTGTAAAGTGATCAGGGAAAAGATTTTTTTCTCGTCACTCTTCACTAGCGAAGCGATTCCCTAATCACTAGTTTAATGGTTCACTGAGCACTTTAATAATATGGCCAAAGGCAGAATCAGAGTAAGACTTAAAAGTTTTGATTATAGAGTACTGGATTCAACATGCGAGCAGCTTTTAGATACTGCTCTTAGAACCGGTGCAAAAATTGCCGGGCCAATCCCCTTACCTACAAAAAGAAGTTTAATCACTGTCCCCCGCTCCACTTTTACAGATAAAAATTCACAGGAAAGCTTTGAAATTAAAGTCCACAAAAGAATAGTAGAAATCATTGAACCTACAGATAAGACGATCGATTCATTAATGCATTTAGAATTGCCGGCTGGGGTAGATATTGAGGTAAAAATGTGATAAAAGTAGTCAATGGTTGATATTAGAGAACTTCCGAGATTGTTAAGACAACTAATAAGAAAAAGAATTGATCCCAGAACCAAGATAGTAAATTTTAGATTTTTACCCACTGGGGTGAATAGGCTCAAGTAATCTGATTGTAAAAAACATCCAGAAATTCTTTAGCAGAAATTATTGGAATTTTTCTAAAACTTTTAAGTGATAGCAGATGTTTTTTGTCGCCTGAAACAATAAAATCTGCTCCAGCTTCTAAAGCGCATTCTAAAATCCGGTTATCATCAGGATCTTCAGGAATAATACCAAGCTCCTTTGAAGGGGAAACTATAGCTGTAAATACAGTTATTCCCTGGATGACATCTTTGATTTCTACTTCATTCCAAAAGAACTTATCACTTAATTTTTCAGCCAGTTCAAGTAAAATAGCTTTGCTTGTGAATAATTGAATCTTTTTATTTCTGGCAAATTCCAAACATTTCCTGGGATTCCCGCCGAAAATAATCGCTGAAATAAAAATATTTGTATCAAAAACAATCCGGAGTTTATGGCTCATGAAGTATACGGTCTATATCATCTTCAGAGGTTATTTTAAAATCTTTAGCAGTTTTCTCTCCTCTTTTATATATCCTTTCCAATCTTTTGTCTTCTGCAGCTTTCTGAATAAGCGAAGCTATAAAGGCGCTTCTAGATTGTCCAGTTGATTTACGGACCTCCTCCATATTATTTATTGCATTCCTAGGTAGCGAAACTGACATAACTGTAGTAGTATTTCTCTGAATATTTTTCATACACTGTAATAATAATTTAATCTCAAATGTCTGTCAACCCGGATTGTTGCAATTGTGCGTACAGCTGTGTTAAAATCTTTGTTTACTGATGTTTAAATCAGATTGATTTTTAAATCTTAAAACTATCGGTAGATTGTGCGTCCGAATCTTTAGGGATACGACAATTGATATAAGCACATTTTACTGAGTGAGACCCTGAGCATAGTCGAAGGGCTCACTCTTTTTCTTGTTTAAAATTATGATTCAAACTATTTTAGGGATTAAAAAAGAAATGAGCTCGGGGTATGATACCCGCGGCCGCCGTGTGGCAGTGACTAAAATTTTAGTCGAACCAAATTTTGTTGCCCAAGTTAAAAAAGCCGACACAGACGGCTATTTTTCTGTCCAAGTTGCAACCGGTTCTAAAAAAAGTGTTAAAAAGCCCCAAAAGGGGCATTTTAAAAAAGCAGGGGTTTCTGAAAATTTAAGGTTTATAAAGGAAGTAAGAGTGAGTTCCGAAGAAGATCTCGGGGGAATTGAAAAAGGTGCAGAAATTAAAGCAGAACAGGTTGTAAAACAGGGTGATGAAGTTAAAGTAACGGGCACTGAAAAAGGAAGAGGATTTCAGGGAGGGGTAAGACGCCATGGATTCCACGGCGGTCCTAAAACCCACGGTCAGTCAGACAGACACCGTGCACCCGGATCAATAGGTACCGGCACAACTCCGGGAAGAGTACTTAAAGGCAAAAAAATGGCAGGGCACATGGGCAGCGAAAAAGCCACAACCCGGGGATTGGAAATTATTCAGGTTGACCGTGCAAATAATATCGTCAGCATCAAAGGCGCAGTCCCCGGCCCTTACGGAGGACTCGTAATAATTACAAAAACAGGACAAATTAAAGGTTACACTCCCCCGCCGGAAGAAAAACCCTCCGATGATGAATCTTTGGAGGGCAAGGAAAATGAGGTTCCGTCAGACGTAGAACAGATGGAAGCAGGCGGAGGAACGGTTGAAGAAGTAAAAACTGAAGAGGAGACTAAATAATGGCAACCAAAGAAACAAAAGTACCACAAGTATCAAAAGTATCAAAAGTATCACGAGTACGTGCTACTCGTGGTACCTCTGCTTTCTCGATTCCTGTTTATTCTTTACTTGGGAAAGAGGCTGGAAGTTTAGATTTACCTAAATCTGTTTTTGGGGCGGAAATTAACAAAGCCTTACTTACTCAAGCTCTAAGAGTTTATTTAAACAATCAAAAGGGTCATTACTCAAATACTAAAACCCGCGGTGAAGTCGAGGGCTCAACCAGAAAAATCTACCGCCAAAAGGGTACCGGAAGAGCCCGCCACGGCGGAGTGAGAGCTCCGATTTTTGTAGGCGGCGGTATAGCACTCGGTCCAAAATCAAGAAAAGTCACCTTAGATTTACCTAAGAAAATGAAAAAAGCGTCTTTGATCTCCGCACTCTCCCAAAAGCTTCTTGATAAGGATGTCTACGGTATCTCAGGACTGGAAAAAGTAACAGGTAAAACTTCGCAGTTTGCAAAGTTCATTAAAAACATTGAGAAAAAATCAGCATTAATTGTTACAGACAAAATTTCCGATTTGGCCGCAAGGGCAGCCTCAAACCTAAAAAGCGTAAACTTAATTTCCGCCGGCGACTTAAACGCTCTGGAAGTAATTAAGGCCCAAAGCCTGATTTTTACCAAAGAAGCAGTGGAAGCACTTGAAGAACGGGTAGCACAAGTATCACGAGTACCACAAGTACCACGGGGAGAAAAAACAAAGTCCGGAACCGAGCCCCGTGATACCCTTGATACTCTTGGTACCCGTGGTACTTCTAAAAAGGGAGTTAAATAATGACTGTAATATTGCGCCCATTAATTAATGAAAAATCCATGGGGCTTACCAAACTAGGCTTTTATACTTTTGAAGTGGTCAAGGGGGCAACCAAGGACCAAATAGCTAAAGATGTAGCGGACAAATTTAAGGTAACAGTTGTTTCAGTAAAAACTCTAAACCAAACGGGTAAAACTAAAATGCAAAGAACAAAAAAGGGCCACTTTAAA
>JACPKO010000004.1 GCA_016186985.1 Candidatus Daviesbacteria bacterium | reverse complement strand
ATTTCTGAGGAAACAAAAATTCCGGTTTGGGTAGCAGATGATCCCTTGACCACGGTTGTCCGCGGCTGCTATAGGTTGCTTGAAGACCTGGATCTTTTGGCAAAAGTAAGAGTTTCCGGAGGTCTTAAGTAATCGCAACTCTAATTGCTAATCTGTAAGGATTTCTATAAACTGAATATTAATGGCTACAGAAGTACCACCTCCATCGGCTGTACCTCCTGCTTCTCCGGAGAGAGGAGAAAGAAGACCTGACGACTACCGGGCCCTAAGGATCAGAAATGATTTTCCCAGAGCTATTGCCGATGCTATTCAAAATCAGATTGGGAAAAGAAGCAGCATCGGGTTTCCTCAAGGCTTAACAGGAGAGTCAGTCGGATTTGTTAAAGTTGATTCTCAAAGTAACCATCCTTTGAGGGAAATTACCTCCAGGGTGCACGGCAACGAGATTCCCACAAAAGTGGAGCCTATCGAGGATCAGCCAGGACATAATAAAGTCGTTGAGGCAAGGGCTGAGTTTAATATTGATACTAAATTTGGTCTTAATAACCATACATTTATTGATACTGCCAGAACTGAACAATTAATTCAATTTTTACAAAACGCTGGATACCAGACAAATATTAATCTTACACCGACTGGGAATAGGTTAGTAGAAATAGTTAAGAATAACCAATCCTTTGTGTTACATGTAGGCTGGGCAACAGCAGACGATAAAGCAGGCTGGTATCGGGCTCAAGCTCAAACTACCCCAAATCCAGGATCCAGACGAGGGTATGAGGCGGATGAGCGCAGGGTTATGGAGGGAACAGACAAATGTGACGTAAGCCTTGAGATTGCCCCTTCAAGTCCTGGCTATGTAAGTTCAGGTGCAGTCTTAGAGTCGACAACCGGCATCTTAGGTTATTTAGATAAGTTCAAAGAGTTAAGTGAAATAGTGGCAACTGGCTTAGTGCAGGTTCTAAGCGGTAAACAATTTCCGACATTAAGAATGGATTGGTTGCCTCCGCACGTAGTTAAAGATATGGATATGAGGCTAAGTAGTGCTGTAGAGGGAAAGGTAGACAGTACGGCTTTAGTGGAGGAAAAGGTAAAAGAGGAAATAGGTTTAGAAAAACTGGCAGGCCTCCCCAGAAGTACAATGCTGGAACTTATGAGAATTGCGGCTGATTTAAAAGACCCGAAAAGAGCCAGGTTTATGAAAAAGCATGGGTTGAAACAATCTAGCGGGGCTGTCTTTTGGGGAGAAGCCGGTACAGGAAAAACTCTAGCAGGGGAAGCGATAGCAGAAGAAGCTGGTTGCGAAAGGGTTGTTGTTAAAGTTGATGAATATCTGACAGGATATATACATGAGAGTGCTAGAAAGTTAGGTGAGGAGTTAAGAAGAATTAAGGAGAATGCAGCTAAGGGGGATAAAGCTGTTGTCATTCAAATCGACGAGGCGGATACTATATTAAGGCCGATAGGATCAGCAGATTCAGCTTCAGCTCGTGATGCATCAGAAATAAGGGGAATGTTGCTTAGGGAATTCCAGGAACCTTCAAATGTTTTTTATATTTTAACCACAAATCTTGATCCCCGTGACCCTTTGCAGGCAGATCCGGCTATCGTTAGGAATCAACGATTAGGTAATCTAATAGCATTTGGTTTGCCAGACATAGAAGGCAGGGAGACAATATTAAGGAAAGAGACGCTCAGAAGAGATGCAGATGACTTAAGGTGGGAAAATGTTGATTTTGATTCTTTAAAACAGGTTACAGATGGTTTTTCGCAGGCCGATCTTCAGGAAGTATTATCAATAAGTGTTTCCCTTGCGTATGATCCGGAAATAGATGGGGCCACTATTAATCAGCAGCATCTGGAGCATGCTGTTAACATAATTAAATCCAGAAAAATCCAGGAAGCAGCTGTTCGAGAAAAGAGAAGGATGGGTTTTTAATTCCAACCCCGGTAAATAGGGGTTAAGTTAAATGATTAAAGGGATTTTATTTGATATAGACGGTACGCTTTTAAATACTACAGAATTAATTTACCAGGCTTTTGAGCATTCCCTGAAAACCCACGGACACAATGTTTTAAGCAGGGAGAAAATGGCGGGTTCAATCGGCAAATCTCTTGAGAATTGCTATTTGGATTTTGCGCCAAATGGAGATTTTATACTTTTATGGAAAACCCACAACGAGTTTCAAATAAAAAATCCGCATCTGGCTGAGGTTTTTCCGGACTCGATACCAACTTTAAAAAAACTCAAAAAGCTGGGGTTTAAAATGGCCGGAATAACAAACAGGGGAAAGGCAAGCGGTAGTTTAAGCATAAAACATACAGGTTTGGATAAATTGCTGGATTTTGTTTTATACAGGGAAGATGTAAAAAAGTTAAAGCCGGATCCTGAGCCAATTTTTCAGGCGCTTAAAATGTTAAAAATCCAAAAAGATGAAGCTATAATGGTAGGCGATTCTTTTATTGATATTGAATGCGGAAGAAATGCAGGGGTTAAAACAATCGGTGTAACTTATGGTTTTGGGGGGAAGCATGTTAAAAAATTTAGGCCGGATTTTGTAATAGATAGGCTTTTGGAGCTTTCGGGAATATTGATGGGTTGAAACTTTCCGGCCATTTTGATAATTTTAAAACTCAAATCGAAAGGGGGTGAAAAACTACTTTAAAATGCAAAAATTAAGCTCAGCAAATTCAAGCAATATTGTCTATGCAAGCGACCATCAAACCGAGGGGCAAAGAAGGAAAAAAGTCCTGAAAGTTATGGCTTTACTTGATAGCCAGGTTTCTGCTATGTCTCAAATAGACCAAACAATTATTTAAAAGGAAGAAATTTTAACTTCCGCTGAAAAAGAGGCAGCGGGAAAGTTCCTCAAGGAGCAACTCCTGAAAATTCTTCCTGAAAAGTAAAAGTCTAAAAGAGAAAAGCAGAAGCGATAAAGCCGCTTTTTGCGTGCTTTTCGCGGGCTGATTTTGTGCGGATTTAAAGAAAATAAGTATGGCAAACATTGAAAGAAATGACGGACCGGGCGTTAGACCTGAAATCCCAGGTTTAGATTTGGGTATTGCTAGAAATCCTTCAACCGGCGGTGAAGGGCCATTACCCCCGGCTGGGGGAAAGCTGCATCCTATCGAAGCTGCACTAAAACCTCGAATTCCGGCTGCCCCTGATCAGGATACTTTAGCCGAAGCTAGGATACAAATAGGACCTAACGGAAATTTTTCAAGAAACAGCGTTTAAAGGCCCGTGCACCCGCGCCAGGAGGCGCGGGTATTTGGTTAAGGGTGTAATTTGTGGTAGTTTTAAACAAATTATGAAAGCGAATGATTTTTTAGAAAAATTTAATGAAGACCCGGGCAAAATTGCCCTGGTGCATATTGATGTTGAAAAAAACGTGGAATTTGAAATTTCCTACGGAGACTTGTACAAAAAAATTGTCTCGCTCGCAAACTATTTTTACGGCAGCTGTAAACTTAAAAAGGGCGATACTGTCGCGTATATATTTGAAAATTGCCCTGAGGTTTTAATATTTAATCTGGCCTGTTTTTTATCCGGACTTAGGGTTTGCCCGCTGGACTCAAAAAGGGATTCGGATGAAATTATTAACTTCAAACTTAGTGAAACCAAAGCCAGGATTTTGTTTAAAAGGGATAACCGTGAAGTTAATGTTAAATCTAAAATCATCAATGTCGATGATTATTTCTCTCTGGTGAAATTAATCGGGGAAAATCTGGATTTAAGAGTCTTTAATAATTTCAGTCCTGATATGCCATGTCTTATTTTATATACATCAGGAACCACAGGCCATCCCAAAGGAGCGCTTTTAAGTTTTAGTAATTTATTTTACGGCGCAAAGCAGGTAGGTGAGTGGTTTAAGATTACATCTTCGGATATTTTTTACCTTGTTTTGCCTTTGCATCACATTAACTCCACAACCTTTTCCAATTCTGTCCTTTTTAACGGCGGGTCCTTAGTTATCTCCTCAAGATATTCAAGGTCCCGTTTTATTGAAGACGCGTCAAAATACAAAGCGACCATGTCCTCAATTGTTGCAACGATAAATATCGATTTAATCGAAGAGGATTTTGATCCTAAAGTAACCCCCCTTAAATTTAAATACATCCAGATCGGTTCGGCTCCGGTTTCCCCCGAACATGTACTGAGGTTTTATAAAAAATACGGAGTCCGCTTAATACAGGGATATGGCTCAACCGAAACTGCACTTCGTGCAACCGGAGTTCCGGTGGGACTCGGTGAGAATTTTTATTTAAAACTTGTTGAGAAAAACAGCATAGGAAAAGCTTTGTCAGAAAATAAAGTTGTAATTTTGGGAAGCGGGGATCAAGTTATTGAGAAGCCCGGCGGAGAGGGTGAATTAGGAGTTTCAGGGAAAAATGTTATGCAGGGATATTTAAATGAACCTGAGGAAACGAAGAAAATTTTAAGAAACGGATATTTCCATACCGGGGATCTGGGTTACTTTGAAGAAATAGATGGTCAAAAATTCTTTTTTCTTAAGGGCAGGCTGAAGGAAATTATTATAAAGGGCGGGGTGAATATTTCTCCGGTTTTTATTGAGGAAGTTTTAAGAAAAAACTTTTCCTGGGCCAGGGATTTTATTGTAGTCGGGTTTCCCGATTACCGATTAGGTGAGGAGATTGGTGCAGTTGCGCTCCCTAAGGATGAAAATAATTTTAAGGAGGATCTGGAAAAAACGAAAGAGCTGTTAAGCCAGTTTAAAATAAAGGGTCTTAGCCGCTACGAAACACCAAAGGTTATAGTAGCAGCAAAGGAAACAGATATACCAAGAACCGCGACCGGCAAAATCCAAAAAGTGAAAATAAAGGAAAAGCTTAAAGCGGAACTGGTTTTTGAAAGCAAAATGATCGGCCAAAATGAAAGTTTTATCTACCGGATTATTTCACCTGATGAACCAGGACTTCTTGAAAAAGCTGTGAAAATCCACAACAGTGCTTTTCCAAAAGGTCTGTCGCTGGATCTGGAAACTATAATTCACAGGGCGACTAACGGATTCGTGATTGGAGCTTTTGAAAAAGATGATCTAAAGGGAGTTTTAACAGGTTTTAGGATTAAAGAAAGCTTGGTTAAGGAGGGAAAAGATTGGGCTGAAATTACGGGTTCCTCAAGATTTACTACGTTTGACCCGCATGGTGAAGTTGCGCTTCTTTGTTCTGCTGCATCAGTTACCTCAACAGAGGCCAATGAAACTATTGTTATTGAAAAAACTCCCTCGGAAAAAGAGATTAAGGACTATATTTCAGACAACACTGATTTTGTGGTCAAATTCCATAAAAAAGCTAAAGCCGGATTCGGGGAGGGCGCGCATGTTTACCGGATTATTTTAAACGGGAATCCGAATGACCTTCAGAGCTTAAAAACAGTGGTTTGTTTTGAGTATCCTTCTTTAGATGATTTGAAAAAACCGCAATTCACAGAGAATAAAATTGGGCTGGGGCTGGTTGAAGCGGCGATTATTTATGCAAAAAATCAGGGTGCAAAAAAAGCAATTGCGCTTTCCAGATTAGGCGAAGCATACAAATATCTGAAATAGTGGCAGCGGGCCCGATGATTTGATATTATTCCCTAAATGGTTAAAGCTCCGTTTTATGATCCTGCTTTAAGCTACGAAGAAAACTACAAAAAAGGACCGTTCAGTGATTTTGCAACAGGAGAAAAATTCAATCAGGAAGGCAAGCCGCAATATGATTTCCTCGGCCAAAAGGTTTATTTTCCATTCGGAATCCCTGCAGGTCCGCTTTTAAATTCCAACTTTGTAAAGGGCGCGTTTGATCAGGGGTTTGATATAGCAGTTTATAAAACTGTAAGGGCAGAATACTTTCCCTGCCACCTTTTCCCTAATGTTTTAGCGGTTGAAGTTGAGGGAGATTTAACTTTCGAAAAACTGGAAAAACCTCTTGTTGCAAATACCGATTACCGGGATCCGATTTCCATTACCAATTCATTCGGTGTGCCTTCAAGGAAACCTGAAATTTGGCAGGCCGACGTAAAAAAAGCAATTTCTTATGCGGGAGTTGGGCAGGTTATGGTTTTATCTTTTATGGGAACCGTTAAGGAAAACCAGACACAGGAAGAATTTATTGAAGATTATATTTTAGCCGGCAAACTCGCCAATGAAACCGGTGCTAAAGTTTTGGAGGCGAATTTATCCTGTCCTAATATTGGTAATGAAGGGTTGGTTTGCTATAACCTGGAAGTTACTGAAAAAATAGTTAAAGGAATCCGGAAAGTTATTGGTAACACCCCGTTGGTTTTAAAGGTTGGCTACTACAAATCTGATGCGGATATGATTCGCCTTGCGGAAATTGCCAACGAATACGCCGATGATGTTGCAGGAATTAATACATTACAAGCTGAAGTTCGTGATGAAGATGGAAACCAGGCTCTTCCGGGTCCGAATAGGTTAAGAAGCGGGATTTGCGGGGCGGGAATAAAATGGGCGGGTTTGGATTTTGTAAAAAGAATGAAAGCGATTAAAGATAAAAATAATTACAAGTTTTCTATAACAGGAGTTGGAGGGGTTACTTCTCCTGAGGATTATTTTGAATACCGCGAAGCGGGTGCGGACGTTGTAATGAGCGCTACGGGTGCAATGTGGAATCCTGATCTTGCGCAGGAAATAAAGGCAAAAAATGACAAATAAACTTTTGCCCGTCGCAACCATAATCCTTATTCTAATATTAGGATTAGTTGCATTTTGGAATTTTTCTCATAAAAAGTTAGGCGCACAATTTCCTGTTGGGAAAATAACAGAGGAGTCTTCGCCTCAAGCTTTTACTAAAGTAGAATCTATTGCCAGCCCCAGCGCCTCTCCTCAAGATGAATATATTGAGTTTGCGGGTAAGAAAATTAGAGTTGTTAGGGTTGGGGAAGGTGAGTATTGTGAAGGGAGAGTTGGGTTTAGTGATTACGATATTGCAAAATGTAATCAAGGCTTAAAATGCCAATTTAATGAGGGCTCGGCAGCCGACGCTCCTGGCTTATGTGTTCCTGAATGATTAATTAATGGGGTATGAGATTTTTCCGGTTGGTTCTCCGATGATTTCCCCATTTTCAAAAACAGTTTTTCCTCTAATTAAAGTCCGGATGACTTTCCCCTTCACCTTTAACCCTTCAAATGGCGTCCAGCCGCATTTTGTAAATAATCCCTCGTTTGCAATTTTGTTTGCTCAGGAATATTAAAAATTTTTCTGGGGGAATCAGAGGTCATCTCAGTTACTCGTTGCAGAGTTATTCGTTCATCGTTCACAGCTTGCAATAAAAGCGGGAGTGTGGTTTCAAGTCCTGGAACTCCATTAACCACTTTTTTCCCTTCCTTTTCTTCCCTGGTGTGGGGGGCATGATCCGAAGCGATGGTATCAATTGAGTTTATATTTGCCCAGAGAAAATCCTGATCTTCCTGCGAAGCAAGAGGGGGGCGCATCATAGCGAAATGTCCAAGCCGTTCCTCATCTGCATGCGTGAAATAAAGATGATGCATAGCCACCTCGCAGGTTACCGGCAGTCCTTCTGACTTTGCCTGAATTATTAATTCAAGCTCAATTTTGCGGGCAATATGGCAAACATGAAGCCTGTTGCCGTGTTTTTTAGCTAAAGTTATGGCTTTGGCCAAAGTTTCAGTTTCAGCATGAACCATAAGAATTTTGTCCTTTGGCCAGTTTGAAAAAATTAAATCCAGTTCCCCGTTGTCCTCTATTAATAAAGGTCCGGTGGTATGGTTCATGTAAACTTTTAAACCAAAAACTCTATCTTTTAAGTCCTGAAATTCATCAACATTTAGCTTCCCACCTTTAAGGTGGGAGCCTACTCCGAGGTGGAAGCCCAGATCGCTATAGATGCGGTTTTTGGCTAGGGTGATTTTTTCATTGATAGCAGTCTCCGAAATTGTAGGATCAGGATTGTTGGGCATATCCAAAACAAGAGTATAACCTCCGGCAATTGCAGCTTTAGTCCCGGTTTCAAAATCCTCCTTTTGGGTGGCTCCCGGTTCGCGGAGATGAACATGGGTATCAATGAGGCCGGGAAGCTTAATTAGTTTGGTCATATCCTAGATTTTTTTAAGTAATTAACAGTTTCATCAAATTGTTTTTGGGAAATTATCTTTTTTTCCAAGTAATACCTTAAGATATCAGTTAACTTCATAGCTGCATAAACCCTACAGTTTTCTTTTGCTACTTGTTCCATGCCTCCTTGTTCTCTATCAATCAGGACCAACATATTCACATAAAATCCTGCCTTCTTAGCTGCAGCTAAAGCCTCCAACTTAGACCTGCCGTGGGCTATTACATCATCTATAACTAGTAATCTGTTCTTTTTGGGATCAGGACTAACCCCATCTTTAACTAAGATTTCCCGGTCAGTATTTGATCCAACTTTTTCAAAAACATCAATGAAGGGAATTCCTGAAGCTTCTGAATATGCTTGGGCAATGACAACAGCTGCTTTTGGTACCCCACTACAGTAATCCTGGGGAGTATCAAATTTAACCTTAGCTAGAACTTGAGCAATTTTTTCTAGGACATTCTCGGGCAGATTTCGTAAACTAACATAAATTGGGGAAAGAGGGGCTTCTGGCTTAACCTCATGAATTTTTAAAGCAAATTCCCCCTCACTTTGTGCAAAATCAATTGGACTGGTTGGTCTTTTGGTTTCTTCTAAATAATATGTGCCATCTGGATTTTGCAGTCTTCGAATAACCTTAGCTTCAATTTTAGTATTAAAAAGTAAATCTGCCAGTTCCTGTTGTAATTTAGTTAGCATGATTGTTTAACTAGCTTTCCAACTCCGAGTTGTCAAGCTAAAATCTCATTAATTTTCTTGTGTAGTTTTTCAGCTGCCTGTCTTGGATTTTCCGAGTAAATTATTCCGCGGGAAGAGCTGATTATAAGTCCCTGCTTTTGGCTGTTTAAACCGTTTTTTATCGTGGCTTCCAGATCTCCGCCCTGGGCTCCAATTCCTGGCACCAAAATCGGCATATCACCGATTATTTCCCTCACTTTTTTCAATTCTTCGGGATAAGTGGCGCCAACCACAACGCAGCAGTTTCCGTTTTTGTTCCAGTTTGTTGCGACATTTTCAGCAACAATTTCATAGAGCGGCCTGCCGTTAACTGTTAGATCCTGAAATTCTCCGGCACCGGGGTTTGAAGTTTTGACTAAAATAATAATCCCCTTATCTTTTCTCTCAAGAAATGGCTGTAGCGATTCGCTGATGGACAGTTACCGCATCAAATCCCAACAAATCAAAAATTGCTTTGGTATATGCTTCATTAGTAGAGCCAATATCACCTCTTTTTGCATCCAGAATCAATGGAATCTCCGGATATGTTTGATGAATGTAATCGACAGTTTTTTTAAGAGCATTCCAGCCATCAGTCCCGTAAGCTTCGTAATAAGAGGATTGAGGTTTGAAGACGCAAACCAAATCATGAGTGGAATCAATAATTGATTTATTAAAATTAAAGAGTGCATCTTCTGTGGAACCGGTTTTAAAAGAGTCGGGGAGTTTTTCAAAATCAGGATCAAGTCCTACACAAACAAATTTGCCTTCATCCCATTTTGCTTTAAGTTTATCAATGAATGAATCAGGCATTACAAGAGATGATTTTCGCACAAATGTGATATATTTACAACCTGATGCTAAAGTTACTGCTTTCTGATTTAAAACTCTTCTCAATACTCATTATCGCCTCAGCAGCTCTTTTTTTTCTGGACTCGTTTAAATTCCTTAACGCCCCCAAATCTTTATTCCAAACAGTCACTGTTCCGATCCAATACGGCCTTTATAAAAGTTCATTAAACTTAACCGGCCAGTTTGAGTTTATATTAAATGCCAGAAAAGCCAGTCAGGAAAGCAAAGCTCTGGGGGAACAGCTTGCTCTGGTTTTATCTGAAAACTCAAATTTAAGAAAAAAACTTTCAGAATCCCAGGCTTTTTTAAGTCAGGAGAAAGCGCTTAGCGAGGAGGTGTTCAATTTAACTCCCGCAAGGCCAATAGGTTTTTCCAGGCAGCTTTTGATTGACAAAGGAAGTGATGATGGGGTTAAGCTAAACCAGTCAGTAGTTTTTAAGGATAATTTTATCGGCCTCATTAAAGAAGTCGATCCCAAAAGATCCAAAGTAATTTTAGCTTCAGACCCCGACTCCCGCATTTCGGCTTTTTCGCAATCAGATGCGGGCCGGGCTAAGGGGATATTGTCAGGGCAGTTTGGTTCTGAGATGCTTTTGGATAAAATCCTCCACGAAGAACCAATTAAAATCGGAGATTTGGTTTACTCCGCTGGACAGGAACTGGAAATTCCCCGCGGGTTGATATTAGGACAAGTGACGGAAGTGATAGAAAAAGATAACGCAGTTTTTAAACAGGCAAAAGTAAAGTCGGTTTTTGATGTCAGGGATTTGGATTTGGTATTCATTGTCGGAGACTAATATGAAAAC
>JACPKO010000024.1 GCA_016186985.1 Candidatus Daviesbacteria bacterium | reverse complement strand
GCGGTCAAACGCAGACTGGCGATCTGTAGTTACAATAATTCTTTTACCATTTAGTAAAAAAGTGTCTCGGACTTTTCCCTGGTGTTTTTTGAGTTTTGGGATATTAACTTGTTTTAAAACGTAAGGGATTGAAGCTATTATTTTTTTATCTGAAACCATATGCTACTTCCCCATTTTCTCTGCCAGATATTTTTCTACACCCAACTCTTCTAATTTCTTATTCTTATCCTCAACCTGGATTTGCAGGGATTTTTTATACTCTTCGAGTTTTTTTGAAAGTTCCATATCTTCAACAGCTAAAATTTCGATTGCCAAAAGTCCTGCGTTTTTTGCGCCGTTTACCGCAACGGTTGCAACAGGAATACCCGGAGGCATTTGTACAGTTGCAAGTAATGCATCCAGTCCTTCAACATTTCCTTTGATTGGAACGCCGATTACCGGCAAAGTTGTATGGGCTGCAGTAACTCCTGCTAAATGAGCAGCCCCCCCTGCTGCTGCAACGATAACTTTTAATCCATTATTTCTTGCAGACTTTGCATATTCGGAAACTAAATCAGGAGCCCTGTGAGCTGATAAAACTTTTACTTCATTAGCAATTCCAAACTCTTCCAGGATTTTTACAGTATCGTTCATAATAGGCAGATCCGAGTCAGATCCCATTATAATTCCAACGATATTTTTCATCATAAGTACTATATCAATTTAGTATCTAAAATTCCAGGTATCTCCCGCAAGTCTTCAATCACAAAATCAGCCAGTGAAAAATCTAGGTCCTGATTATGTGAAGTTTTATACCCAATAACTTTCATTCCAGCACCCTTTCCAGCTTGTAAACCATTCCATGAGTCTTCAACCACTAAACATTCTGAGGGATTTAAGCCTAAAACTCGGGCTGCTTTTAAAAAAGGTTCTGGGTATGGTTTATGATTTTCTACATCTTCACCAAAAATCACCACATTAAAATACTTTAGTAGCTTCAACTTATCTAAGGCATTTTCTCCCCAAAACCTTTCACCTGAAGAAACTAAGGCTTGTTTATACTGAGAAGAAAGACTGCTAACAACTTCTTCTGCATGCGGAATAGAATTTATTCCCTTTTCCAAATACTCTTTTAATAGCCGATCTCTAATCTTTCGCATTTGGTCATAGGTAACATTTGATTGCCCAGACTTTTTAATCATGTCATTAAATTCATTTTCCAGTTGGACTCCCAAATAAAGCTCTCTAACTTTTTCAGGAGAAAAATCCATTCCAAAATGTTTTGCAGTTTCTGATTCAAGAATTGGGTGCATATCTTCCGAATCTACCAATACCCCATCCATATCCCAAAGGATCGCCTTGATATTACGAAGAGATTGCTTTTTTAATTTCATTTACAAGTTTTTTAGCCCTTACCGGCGCAGTTCCTAAATGATTTTCAGGATCAATTATTTTTTCCAGTTTTTCTTTTCCGACATATTTTAAAACTTCCTCGCGTTTCATCAGTAAATCAAGCATAGGATTTTCTTCACCGACTGAAACAAGCGACCATGCTTCCATGGAAATTTCCCTTAAAATTTCATGCATTTCCTGACGGTTTGCTCCTCTTTTTACTGCTTCAATTATCACTTCTTCGGTTGCGGCAAAAGGTGCATATCTCTCCAAATTTTCCTGAATCTTCGCTTCATTAACTACTAACCCGGAAATAATTTTTGTAGCAGAATTTAAGATTTCATCAATACACAAAAACATCTCCGGCATATAAACCCTTCTGTTCGCACTGTCATCAAGTGTCCTTTCAAGAAGCGAGTTTGCCGCATTTTCATCTGCGGTTTTAGAAAGATTTATTACAAGTCTTGCAAGAGAACAAATTTGCTCACTCTTTACAGGATTTTTCTTAAACGGCATTGACGAAGAACCTACTTGGGTTTTCCCAAAGGGCTCTGAAACTTCCCCGAAATTTGGAGATTGCAAAATTCTTAAATCAAAAGCGAATTTGTTAAGTGATTGGGCTATTGAAGATAAAACAGTTGAAATTAAATAATCTATTTTCCTCGGCGTTGTTTGTCCGGAGATTAAGACAGTTTTAAGTCCTAATTTTTCCATTAATTCGTTTTCAAAATCTACAACTTTTTCTCCCATTAATTTTTGGTAGCTTGCCTGAGTACCTACCGCACCCTTGAAACCTTTTGATTTTATCCCCTCCTCCATTAACCATTTGATTTTGTTTAAATCCCAAAGTAAATCCTGACCGTAAAGCGCAAACCTATACCCTAAAGTCGTGGGTTCTGCGGGGTGAAGATGGGTATACGCCATACACGGTAAATCCGCATATTTTTCAATTTTTTCTGAAAAGTTTTTTAGAAGTTTAATTAATTTATCTTCAATTATTACAAGCGCTTCCTTTGCCCGGATTGAATCGGCATTGTCAACAATATCCATCGAAGTTGCACCCAGGTGGATTTTTCCTCCGCCAACTTTAGCAACTTCTGCAAATTCGCGGATCGCGGCTACAACATCATGCCCCGTTTCTTTTTCAATTTCCAATATCCGCTCTATGTTAATATTTTCCTGATTAGATTCCAAATCTTCCAATTCTTCACTCTTTACTAATCCCTGCTTACTTTGCAATCTAGCCATCTCAACCCAAATCCTTCTCCAAAGCCTGTATTTATTCGCCTCTGAAAAAATCTCTCTCATCTCGGGCGAACCGTATCTCCAACTAAATACTGATTGATAATTCGAATAATCTATTTTACTCATATATATATTGTACTAAAATCCTACTAGTATTTTTTATTGCAAAGCAAGAGGCGAGTCTTCGAAGGCTCATACGATCGTGTAATTTATACAAGTCTTTTATGTAACGATTTCCTCCAGTTTATTTAGCTTTTGCGCTTCTTTAATTTCCATAGCCACTCTTTTTCCAACTGATAAAGATTCACCATACAAGTAACCTGAGTACGGGGTTGAAGAAATTCCAGGTGAACCGGGCATCCTCGGAGACACGTCAAAAACAATTATTTCTTTTTTCGGAGGACCTGGAATTATCATAGTTTGCAACCCAAACGGCCCTATCAAACCCCCGAGGTTTGATTCTATTGTTGCTTCCACAAACTTTTCACCTAACTCAAAAGCTGGTTCTAGCAGTGATTCTAAAACTGTGACAGCAATGTGCCCTGCTTCTTCGTATTTTACTGAAATTTTCTTTAAAACTTTTTCCTGCTGAAATCCCGGTAGCCTCAACAATCCATCCAGATTAGTTTGCCTTCTTGTATCTGTTCCCAATAGCTCTAACCGGTTATTAATTGGATCAAAGAAAAAATTAAAATTAACCTGGACTCCCAAAATAAATTCTTCTATCACTGCCTGATCGAGTTGTTCCTGGGTAATAAGCCCACCGAGCACGGCCTGTCCTGAAAGTTTTTTATACTCTGCCCCGCTGCTTACTAAAAAGAACGCTCTTTCAAAACCCCTTTCCTTTTCTAATACTTTAACGATACAAAGCCGGTCAATATCTTTCGCTTGATTAAATTGTTTAGGATATCTTATCCCTGCTTCATCCATTATTTTATATTGATCTATACCGCCAGATCCCCGCTCCTCGGTTCTTAAAAGTTTTCTATTGCCAAACATCGGGATATTAAAATCATTTTCAATCGCGTCATAGTCGTTTATATAGACTTCAAAAGACCTGTGGGGTATAAAAATTGCGTTTCTTTTTCTTAAGTCTTCCTGAATTTCCGGTTTTAGAATATCTTTAAAATTATCCAACTCAATTACTTCGTCCACGCATCCGAGCGTAGCGAGTCCTGAGCCTGCCGAAGGACCTGTTTGAGTTCTGTAGTATTTTGAGTAAGGGGTGCCTCTGCCCTTCTCCGTAATAACCAGAGTTTTAAATCCCAGGTCTTTTGCGCCGCGGCAAACATCTAAAGCGCTGTGGGAGCCTAAAACAGCGATTGTTATATTATTTTTATCGTAATCTTCAAGTATTTTTTTAATATTCATGTTCTGATTAATGATTACAGAATAATGATTAACGTAGAATAAAATCTTTAATCTTTAATCTTTAATCTTTAATCAAGAACTTTATCCAATTCATCTTTCTCGATAGCAATCTTTATCTCCCTCGCAATTCTACGCCCTGTGCTCATAGGTTCATCATAAATTAAATCAGCGTAAGGCGATCCGCCGATATATAACGAAGTTCCTGCGACTATTCTTCCTGAAATTTCAATAACAAAAATCCGCTGGTCAGAAGTAATAACTGTCTCCAAACAAAACGGTCCAAATAGTCCTCTACTCCCCATCAGTTTTTTCGAAGCTTCGACAACTCTTTCGCCCATAGCATATGCCTCCGGCAACAAAGACTCGCGTATTATTAAAGGCTGGTTTCCGACAACTACATAACTGGGTTCAATGTCCAATCCCTGCTGTCCGTGTAAAGGAATCCGGCCAAGCGAATCAACATTAGTTTCGTAGCGCCGGTCCATGGATAGAACTTCTATTTCATTTGTTATCGGTGAATAAAAATAATGAACGTAAAGGGTGACTCCAATTATGTATTCCTGAATAACATATTGATCAGTTCCCAAAGATTTAACTTTTTTCTTAAAGTCCGCTTTATCCCTTGCATAAAAATAACCTTTACCTCCGGCTGCGCCGTATGTTTTAACAATAACAGGATACGTAACTTCCTCAAGATCATCAAACTGGCGGGGGACATTAATTCCCGCTTTTTTAAGCCAATCTCTTTGCATTTGCCTGTCCTGCTCGAAGTCTAAAACCGATTTGTTTCCAAAATAAGGAATCTGAATTTTTTTATTGTTTTCTGCACCTAAATAGGCCACAAATGACCCATGGGGAATTAAAATTACATTTTCGTTTTTGAGCTGAGATTCAATTTTTCGGTACTCTGAAAAAGATTTGACCGTTAAAATTTTGTCGATAAATTTAAAACGGTGGTAAAAATCTTTGCGGTCATGGGTTGTAACAATTAAAGTTTTAAAGCCTTCATCGTGAGCGCCTTTGAGGATTTG